>JAYVDU010000028.1:0-19980 GCA_043749245.1 Bacteroidota bacterium
CAAGAGGTGGAAAATAAGTTAGAAGAGCCGTATGAATTGAGAGGTTCACGTACGGTTCTGTGAGAGGCTTAGGGTGAAATTCCCTTTGCCTACTCGACCGTGACTGTATTATGTCATCCTGAGCGAATCAGAAGGACTATGTCATCCTGAGCGTAGTCGAAGGATGTTCTGTATTATAGAATTTCTCCAATGTTTTTTCACGCTTTGTTTTTACGCTTCAACTCCGCTCAGCGTGACACCCTTCAACAATTTAAAGCTTTGCCTGACTATTTCGTTCTTCATGCTTTATTTCAAAAAAACACTTATAGCATCACAAATAAAGTAGTTAAGAACCGACTCATTAACATAAATTTTCATTTGTAAGTAAACTTTCCTTTGAATTTTATCACTTAAATAACTGATTGTTATCAGGTATCGAGCATATGTCAATATTTAATTTCGTACAGTGAAAGTATTAGAAAAATCAGAGGTTAAAACTACTTGTTTTCATTGTGGTGAAGATGTTGTGGCGGAAGACATTATGATTGAGGATAAACATTTTTGCTGCTTTGGTTGTAAAACCGTTTACGAGATTATTAATAAGAGCGAGTTATGTCAGTATTATGATATGACGAACACTCCGGGGATTAATCAAAGAACGAAGGTACGAGAAGGTAAATTCGATTTTTTAGATGACGTAAAAATCATTGATAAGCTCATTCATTTCAAAGACGAAACCCAACAACACGTTATATTTTATTTGCCACAAATGCATTGCATTTCTTGCATTTGGATTTTAGAGCATCTCAATAAAATTAATAAAGGCATCATCAAATCACAAGTTAATTTTATAAAAAAAGAGGTAACTGTTATTTATGATTTTAAAATAACGTCTCTTAAAAAAATAGCTGAAACCCTTACTTTAATAGGCTACGAGCCTCATATTAATTTAAGTGATGTGAAGTCTAACAAAATAAAAAAATACGATAGAACTAAAATTGTCAAATTAGGAATTGCTGGTTTTTGTTTTGGTAACATTATGATGTTAAGCTTTCCTGAATATTTTTCCTTAGAAAAACTGGAAGATCCTGCTTTAAAATATTGGTTTAATTATTTGAATTTGTTTTTATCGTTACCCGTATTTTTTTATTCGGCATCCGAGTTTTTCATATCAGGATTTAAAGGCTTGCGTCAACGCTTTTTAAACATTGACGCGCCTATTGCCTTAGCCGTTTTAATTACATTTAGTAGAAGTGTATATGAAATTCTTTCAAACACTGGCGCTGGTTATTTAGACTCGATGAGTGGTATTGTGTTCTTTATGCTTATTGGTCGTTATTTTCAAAACAGAACCTATCAAAGTATTTCTTTTGATCGTGATTATACCTCTTACTTCCCTTTAGGGGTGAGTGTTTTGAACGATGATGGTACTGAGAAACAAATTTCGGTGGCTGATTTAAAAGTTGGTGATCGCATTAAAATTCATAACGATGAAATTATTCCGGCTGATGCTATTTTGTTTATGGGTAAAGCTACCATCGATTATAGTTTTGTAACCGGCGAATCTTTACCGATTGATAAATCAATTGGAGAGATTGTTTATGCAGGTGGTAAGCAAACATCAGGAGCCATTGAATTAGAAGTTGTTAAAGAAGTTTCACAAAGTTACCTCACGCAATTATGGAATAACGAAGCTTTTCAGGCGAAGAAAGAAAAAGAAAAAGTTTCTTTTATACACCATATCAGTCGTTATTTTACGTATGCGTTATTTACGGTTGCCTTATCATCCGCTGCTTACTGGTACTTTTACGATGCCACTAAAGTATGGAATACTTTAACAGCTGTTTTAATTGTTGCTTGCCCTTGTGCGTTATTACTAAGCGCCACGTTTACTAATGGTAATATGATTCGTATTTTAAACAAATATAAATTATACGTAAAAAATTCAGCCGTTATTGAATGCATGGCTAACATTGATATTATTGTATTTGATAAAACAGGTACAATTACCGAACAACGTAAATCCGAAATAGTATATCAAGGGCAAGAGTTAACGGCAGTGCAATCTCAATTAATTCGATCGTTGGCTAATCAATCCAATCATCCATTAAGTAAAAGTGTAGCATCGCATTTACCATTTAATAAAACATTATTTGTTAAGAATTACAAAGAGTTAAAAGGATTTGGTACTTCGGCTTTAATCAATGGAAACATAGTAAAGATGGGCTCTTCCGAGTTTGTTCTCGGGCAAAAATCTATACAAGTAAATATAGGCAGTCGTGTTTATTTAAGTATCAACGATGAATTTTTAGGTTGTTTTATTGTAAAAAATTTGTATCGCAAAGGGTTAGAAAAAATAGTATCGGCTTTAAGTTCTCAGTATGAGTTAAAAATAGTATCAGGAGATAACGCCTCCGAAGCAAATTATTTAAGAACAGTATTTGGCGAAAAAGCAGATATGTTGTTTGATCAAAAGCCTGAAGATAAATTAAACTACATTAAAAATCTTCAGGATCAACACAAAAAAGTTTTAATGATTGGTGATGGACTAAACGATGCAGGAGCCTTGATGCAAAGTAACGTGGGTATGGCAATTAGCGATGATACCAATAATTTTTCGCCGGCTTGTGATGCCGTGTTATCTGGTAAACAATTCCCCTTATTAAAAGAATTAATTAATTATTGCCGAAAAGAAAAAGTGATTATTTATTCAAGTTTCACGTTATCAATTATCTATAATTTTATAGGACTTTTCTTTGCTGTTCAAGGAAATTTACAACCTGTGATTGCTGCTATTTTAATGCCAGTAAGTTCTATAAGCATTGTGCTGCTAACAACAGGAATGACTGCCTTTTATGAGCTAAAGTTAAAAAAATTCAAAGCATGATAAAAATCATTTTCAGTGATGATAAAGATCATTTTGAAGCATTTATAACAACCTAATTTTACAAACCAAATGAGCGTACTTTTCATATTAATAACAGTCAGTTTAATGATAGCTATTGGATTTTTAATAGCCTTTATCTGGTCAGTAAAATCAGGTCAATACGACGATGATTACACACCTTCAGTCAGAATGCTTTTTGATGATGAACTAGTCAGTAATAAAAAAAAAGACACAACCAATAATCCAAAAAACACAAACGATTAAAAAGACAACTTATGGAATTAGAAAAATTTAAGTACGACAACCAAATTGTAAAAATGTTTTCCATAGCTACCGTTGTGTGGGGTTTAGTGGGAATGTTAGTAGGGGTAATTGCAGCCATACAAATGTACGTGCCTGCATTAAGCTTCGATTTACCATACACGTCGTTTGGTAGATTAAGACCCTTACATACAAACGCTGTTATTTTTGCTTTTGTTGGTAATGGTATTTTTATGGGTGTTTATTATTCATTACAGCGTTTAGTAAAGGCTCGTATGTTTAGCGATATGCTTGGAAAAATTCATTTCTGGGGTTGGCAGTTAATTATCGTATTAGCAGCTATATCTCTATTAATGGGCTACACTACAGGTAAAGAATATGCTGAATTAGAATGGCCAATTGATATTTTAATCACCTTAGTGTGGGTAATATTTGGTTGGAATATGTTTGGAACAATTATCAAACGTAGAGAGCGACATTTATATGTAGCTATTTGGTTTTACATCGCCACGTTTGTTACAGTAGCCATGTTACACATCACAAACTCAATGGAAATTCCTGTTTCTTTAACTAAATCATACTCTTGGTATGCAGGTGTTCAGGATGCTTTAGTGCAATGGTGGTATGGACACAATGCCGTAGCGTTTTTTTTAACAACACCATATTTAGGTTTAATGTATTACTTTATACCCAAAGCAGCTAACCGTCCGGTTTATTCTTACAGATTATCAATCATTCATTTTTGGTCATTAATTTTCTTATACATTTGGGCAGGTCCTCACCATTTACTATACACTGCGGTTCCCGATTGGGCGCAATCATTAGGTGTAGTATTTTCGGTAATGCTAATTGCGCCATCTTGGGGTGGTATGATTAATGGTTTATTAACTCTTCGCGGCGCTTGGGATAAAGTGCGTGAAGATGTGGTATTAAAATTTATGGTAGTTGCCGTAACGGCTTATGGTATGGCAACATTTGAAGGGCCGATGTTGTCTCTTAAAAATGTAAGTGCTATTGCGCATTACACCGATTGGATTGTAGCTCACGTGCACGTTGGCGCATTAGGATGGAATGGATTCTTAACGTTTGGTATTTTATATTTCTTAATTCCTAAAATGTACCGTACTAAATTATATTCACAAAAATTAGCTAACACACACTTTTGGATTGGAACGTTAGGTATCTTATTATATTCTGTTTCTATGTATTGGGCTGGTTTTATGCAAAGTTCTATGTGGAAAGACTTTACTCCGGAAGGTCAATTAAAATGGCAGTTTTTAGATACTGTTACTAAAATGATTCCTTTTTACGCAGCGCGTTCCATTGGTGGTACTTTATATTTAATAGGAGCAATCATCATGGCATTCAACTTATACAAAACAGCAAAAGCAGGTTCTTTTTTAGCTGACGAAGATGCAGAAGCAATGGCATTGACTAAAAATTATCAAGGACATTCTACTGATCATTGGCACCGTTGGATTGAACGTAAACCAATTCAATTAATGATTGTGAGTTTAGTTGTTGTTATTATAGGTGGTGTGATTGAAATTGTACCAACGTTCTTAATAAAATCTAATATTCCTACCATAGCAAGTGTAAAGCCATATACACCGCTTGAATTAGAAGGTCGAGATATTTATATCAGAGAAGGGTGTTATGTATGCCACTCTCAAATGATACGTCCTTTCAGACATGAAACTGCTCGTTACGGCGAATATTCAAAAGCGGGAGAGTTTGTATACGACCATCCATTCCAATGGGGTAGTAAACGTACAGGTCCTGATTTAGCCAGAGAGGGTGGTAAATACCCTGATAGCTGGCATTATAACCACATGTTAGAACCAAACTCAATGTCGCCCGGATCTATTATGCCAACATACTCTTGGTTATTGGATGATGATTTAGATCTATCTACGCTAAAATCTAAAATCAAAGCTATGCAAACTTTAGGTGTTCCTTATCCTGTCGGATATGCTGATATCGCTGAAGCTGATTTGAATAAACAGGCGGAAATCATTGCTGCTAATTTGAAGAAAGATGGGATTGAAACATCTCCTAAAAAAGAGATCATCGCAATGATAGCCTATTTACAGCGCATGGGAACGGATATCAGAAAAACAGCGGTTGCAGATACTTTAAAAAAATAAATTAAGAAGCAAAAAAATAAGACAATGAAATTTATCAATTATTTAGAAACGATAGCAGGAGTAAGTATTTATCCCCTTATTTCTTTAATTATGTTTTTTGTATTTTTTGCAGCGGTGACATTTTATGCCATCAAAGCAGATAAAAAATATATAGATAGAGCGAAAAATATTCCGTTAGAATTACCTAATCCATCTCAAGATTAATAATTAAAGAACTATTAAATATCTACACATGAATCATACTGTGAAATCTAAAATAAAATGGCTGTCTTGTATGTTAGCCGCACCAGCTATTACGTTTGCGCAAGATGCACAACCAATTACATCTTCTTATTTTTCAAACGCCTTATTTGATACTTTATTGGTTGCTATTTTATTATTATTAATATTAATAGTAGCGATGAGTAACGTACTAAAAAATTTAACCCAAAGCGAGTATTTTCAAAAAAAATACAAGACTATAAAAGAAGATGAATCAAACAAGTCCACAAAGGTAATGGCGTTGTTAGCATTGTTTAGTTTGTTGGGAGGACAATTATTAGCTCAAACAGCAGAGCCAGTGAAATCAATAGTTGCAGACGATTGGAGAATTGGTGGCTTGGACGGATTTACATTTTATTTTTTAATAGCACTTATTGTTATTGAAGGTATAGCTATTTTCATCTTGTTTAATTTAATTAAAGGTTTTATTAAATCAGATACAGCTGCTGTTAAATCAGTGATTGATATGACTCAAGGCGAAGTAAAAGTAGCTAAAGAAAAAACAATCATAGATAAATTAAATGCGTCAGTTGATATTGATAAGGAGGGCGAAATCATGCTGGATCATGATTACGATGGTATTAGAGAATTAGATAATAACTTACCGCCATGGTGGAAATATGGTTTCTATCTAACAATTATAATTGGTATTATTTATTTAATCAACTTCCATGCGCTTGGTACGGGCGATTTACAAGATGTTGAATATACGAAAGCGATGGCAAGGGCTAAGTTTGAAATTGAAGAATACATGAAAACATCAGCAAATAATGTGGATGAATCTAGTGTGAAAATGCTTGAAGGTGTAGAAATAATAGCAGGGAAAGAAATCTATACAGCTAATTGCGTGGCTTGTCACGGTAAATTAGGCGAAGGTGGAGTTGGTCCTAATTTAACAGATGCCTATTGGGTACATAGTGGCGGTATTGCTGATATATTTAAAACAATTAAATATGGTTGGGCTGATAAAGGTATGAAGTCTTGGAAAGAAGATTTATCGCCTATGCAAATTGCTCAAGTGTCAAGCTACATAAAAACATTAGCTGGCACAAACCCACCTAATGGAAAAGCACCACAAGGAGACATTTATACTGAGGCTGGCTTTAAACCAGTAATCGATACAACGTTTGTAATTACTGATAGTTTAGCAGTAAAAAATATAACTAAAGATAGTTTGACTGTAAAAAAATAAAAAATGAGCAATAGCTCTTATCATGGAATTAGATAATAAGAATGAAAGTTTTAGAGATAGTATTGCTACTATAGATAAGCAAGGAAAAAGAGCATGGATTTTTCCTAAGAAACCGAGTGGCAAATTATTTAATTTACGCGCTTATTTAACTTCTGTATATTTAATTGTATTTTTTGGTTTACCATTTATTAAAGTAAATGACGAGCCATTATTTTTAATGGATGTTATTCATGGAAAATTCATTTTATTTGGAATGATTTTTTGGTCACAAGATTTTTTCATCTTTGGCTTAGGAATGCTCATTTTCATTGTATTCATCGCTTTATTCACTGTTGTGTTCGGTCGTGTATTTTGTGGTTGGGCTTGTCCTCAAACTATTTTTATGGAAATGCTTTTTCGTAGAATAGAATATATGATTGAAGGTGATGCTTCACATCAACGAGCCTTACAACAAGCGCCGTGGGATAAAGAAAAAATACTAAAAAGAGTCCTTAAATTTATTCTGTTTTTTGCGTTATCTTATTTAATAGCAAATACATTACTATGTTATTTAATTAGTTTTGATGAAGTCGTTAAAATGTATACAGAGCCAATTGGCAGCCACACTGGTGGCTTAGTATCATTAGTGATTTTTACTTTTGTATTTTACTTTGTGTATTCTTATTTAAGAGAACAAGTATGTTTAATCGTTTGCCCTTATGGTCGTATGCAAGGTGTGCTTTTAGATAAAGACTCTATTGTGGTTGCTTACGATTATGAAAGAGGAGAACCAAGACATAAAATCAGAAAAAATGAAGACCACGGAAAAGGTGATTGTATTGATTGTGGATTATGTGTAAAGGTTTGTCCGACAGGTATAGACATCAGAAACGGAACACAATTAGAATGTGTCAATTGTACTGCCTGTATTGATGAATGTAATAGCGTAATGGAAAAAGTGAATTTACCAATTGGCTTAATTCGTTATGCTTCAGAAAACGGCATCAAGAATAAACAAAAGTTAACCTTCACTACTCGTATGAAGGCCTATACAGTTGTATTAATTTTATTAATGGGAGTAGAAGTGTTTTTGTTAACCACACGTTCTGATTATGATGCCACCATTTTAAGAGCAAAAGGTATGTTGTATCAAGAACAGCCAAATGATAAGATCAGTAATTTGTATACGATTAAATTGGTAAATAAAACGCGTCAAAGTTTACCAGTAGAAATTAAAGTAGAAAATTTTCCTGCTGAAATACAATTAGTTGGTAAAGAGCTATCGGTTAAAAATGAAGACGTTTCTGAAGGTGAATTCTTTGTGATTCTTAAAAAGAGCGATGTGACGCAGCGAAAATCATTATTGGAAATAGGGGTATACTCTAATAACAAAAAAATAAAAACAGTAAAAACGAACTTCTTAAGTAATATTTCACGAAGTAAATAAATTATCATCATGAGTTGGGGAAAAAAAATAACCGTTTTGTATTTAGCCTTTGTAGCTTTAATTGTAACCTTAGTTGTATTGTGTTTCGGGCAAAAAGTGGAGTTGGAAACGAAAGACTACTATGCTCAAGAAATTAAATTTCAAGATAAAATTGATGCCATTAGCAATGAGAAAAATCTTGCTACAACCATCACACACCAACTTCAAGGAACTCAAATTATTTTAAATGCGGATTCTTCTTTATTAAGTAAGGGTCTCGAAGGCACAATCAATTTTTACCGACCATCAGATTCGAGTAAGGATATGAATTTAAAAATGATCTTTACCAATAATCAGCAAATTATTAATACTTCAACATTGATTCATGGCGTGTATAAAATGCAATTATCATGGCTAAGTAATGGCACCAAGTATTTTAAAGAAGATGTAATTTTTATCAAGTAACATGGAATTGATTATTGCCGCTATATCTTTAGGTTTGTTAGGTAGCTTTCACTGCATTGGCATGTGTGGTCCTATAGCTTTAGCTTTACCGGTTCATCAGTATGCTCCATTAAAAAAATATTTTGGAATATTTTTATACAACGTTGGTCGCATTACAACATATACTTTTTTTGGTGTATTGTTTGGTTTATTGGGACAATCTTTTTTTATAGCTGGCTTTCAACAAATTGTTTCTATCAGTATCGGCATTTTATTATTACTCTCCGTCATCCTTACTCAAACCAAATGGTTTAATATATCAAGCTTTGGATTTATCTATTCGTTTATTAATAAGCTAAAACAACAATTAGGAAATTTATTCAATAAAAAAGGATTACATTTTTTGTTTTTCATTGGGTTATTAAATGGACTCTTGCCTTGTGGTTTAGTGTATTTAGGAATTGCAGGAGCTATTGCTACAGGAAATTATATACGGGGTGCTGAGTTTATGTTTTACTTCGGAATAGGCACTGTTCCTGTCATGTATGCGGTTGCTTTCTTAGGACAATTTATCACTGTAAAATACCGAAATCATATTCGTCATGCAATGCCTTATGTGGTTTCTTTTATGGCCGTATTATTAATAGTGAGAGGATTAAATTTAGGAATTCCTTATGTAAGTCCTGAATTCGAAAAAAATGCGAACACCATTTCTTGTTGCGAAAAACCAAACCAAGATACTAAGCAAGAGTTCAAGCCTATTAAATCATGTTGCCATAAAAAATAAATTATGTTTTGGGAAAAATATTCATACTCACTAATAAAAAGTAAGGTTTTTGTAGCGCTAAGCAAAAACACCAATTACCGAACAGAGAATATTATTGGTATTCCCGGAACTTTTTTGGATACCGATATATTTTATGATTATGCTCCTTTTTTAAAAGATGCCCCGTTTTTATCAACCTTAATTGCTAATCCAAATCATATTGGTGTTCATACCTTTGGTGATAAACATGAAGATTTTTTTGCTGGCACTCAAGAATTAGAGAAAGATCTCATAAAAATTTGTGCCGAAGAAATTTTCTCTGGTGAACCAAATACCTATGATGGCTATGTGGCGAGTGGCGGAACAGAAGCAAATATAGAGGCTTTGTGGATTTATAGAAATTATTATAAGAAAGAATTTAATGCTTCTATGGATGAAATCGCAGTGGTTTATTCAGCCGATACGCATTATTCTATTCCAAAAGGAATCGACTTACTAAATTTAAAAGGTATTGAGCTAGATGTAAACCCAATTACGCGAGAAATCGTTATCAAAGATTTAGAGCAAAAAATAGAAAAAGCATTAACACATGGCATTAAGTATTTCATCATTAATATGAATATGTCTACCACCATGTTTGGTTCTGTTGATGATATTGATAAAGTAACTTCATTTTTAAATTTAGTGCATATTAATTATAAGTTGCATGTAGATGGGGCATACGGAGGTTTTATATTCCCATTTACCAATCGTCAAAATTCGTATAATTTTAAAAATAAAGATATTTCTTCTTTTTCTATCGACGGGCATAAAATGTTACAATCGCCTTATGGAACAGGAATTTTTTTAGCTCGCAAAGATTTGTTACAATATGTATGTACCAATGAGGCAGGTTATGTGAAAGGAAAAGATTTTACCTTATGTGGCAGTCGCTCTGGCGCTAATGCTGTGTGCGTATGGATGATACTGAGAATTCATGGCTCCGAAGGCTGGAACGTAAAGATGCGTCAGTTAGTTGATCGTACAACTTCTATTTGCGAAAAACTAAATCAATGGCATATTCATTATTTCAGGCATCCGGATTTAAACATTGTAACGATTGATGCAAACTACATGAGTTCCGCATTAGCTAATAAATACCACTTAGTACCTGATAATCATAATGAAAAACCTAATTGGTACAAAATAGTAGTGATGCCTCATGTAAAGCAAGGAATCATTGATAATTTCATGACAGAGTTAGAAAACGAACAACATAAACGATTAAAATAAAACTGGTACAATTATAATAAACAGTTTCTAAGCACTAGTATATCTATCATTCAATAAACACAACATGATTATTTTAATTTTTTTCCTCGCTCATTGGTATCTTTCTTTATTTGCACAAACCTTTTTTCTGCATAGGTATGCAGCCCACCAAATGTTTACCATGAGTAAATTTTGGGAAAAAGTATTTTATGTATCAACATGGGTTTTTCAAGGATCTTCTTTTTTAAGTCCCAAGGCTTATGGTATTATGCACCGTCTGCACCATGCATACGCAGATACAGAAAATGACCCGCATTCTCCTTTGTATTCAAAAAATTTAGTTGATATGATGAAGAAAACATTGGTAGTGTATGTCTCTATTTTAAATGACACCAAAGCCATAGACGAAAAATTTAAAATGGGTGTTCCTTATTGGCCTGCTTTTGAAAAATTTGCGGACAATTGGTTTGTACGTGTTTCATGGGGCGTATTTTATTTTTTATTTTATTGGCAGTTCGCCACTCATTGGTGGATGTATCTTTTATTACCAATTCATTTTTTAATGGGACCTGTACATGGCGCTATTATTAATTGGTTTGCACATAAATATGGTTATGTTAGTTTTAAAGTTGGAGACACAGCTAAAAATTTATTACCGATTGATGTGTTAATGATGGGAGAAAGCTATCACAATAACCATCATAAATTTGGAGGCAGAGCAAACTTCGGAAAAAAATGGCATGAGATTGACCCTACTTATCCAATCATCTATTTATTAAATTTAATTGGGATTATTCATCTCAAAAAAAACAACGATTTAAATTACATGTAATACAAAATAATGATGGACTTAGTTTCAAAATATAATATACAGGCGCCTCGCTACACCAGTTATCCAACAGTACCTTATTGGGATAATAATTTAGATGAACCAAAATGGATTGAACACATAAAACAGGCGTTTATCAAATATAATAAAGATGGTATTAGTTTATATATTCATTTGCCATATTGCGAAAGCCTTTGCACCTATTGCGCTTGTAATACACGCATAACAGATAATCATAAAGTAGAAACACCTTACATTGAATCTTTATTAAAAGAGTGGCAGTTATATTTGTATCAATTTGAAGGCAAACCCTTAATTAAAGAAATTCATTTAGGTGGTGGTACGCCAACGTTTTTCTCTCCTGAAAATTTAGCGTATTTATTAACTTCAATTTTAAGCACAGTTGACATTGCACCGAATCATGATTTTAGTTTCGAAGGTCATCCAAGTAATACAACCAAAGCACATTTAAGAGCTTTGTATGATCTAGGTTTCGAGCGTGTCAGTTTTGGTATCCAAGATTTCGACGAAAAAGTTCAAGATACCATCAATCGTTACCAAACTTTTGAAGAAGTAAAACAAGTAATGGATGATGCCAAAGAAATTGGCTATACATCTATTAACTTTGATTTAGTATATGGCCTACCTTATCAAACCATTGAATCTATTAATGATACCATCACTAAAATTATTTCGTTAAATCCAGAACGTATTGCATTTTATAGTTATGCCCATGTACCTTGGTTAAAACCAGGTCAACGAAAGTATTCTGAAAAAGATTTGCCTGCTGATGCTTATAAAAGAAGTTTATATGAAGCTGGAAAAGAATTATTTTTGAATGCCAGGTATTTGGATATCGGTATGGATCATTTTGCCTTACCCAACGATACTTTATTTGAAGCCTTTAATACAGGAAGTTTGCATCGCAATTTCATGGGTTATACAACCAATACTACTAAATTATTAGTAGGCTTAGGTTGTTCCTCTATCAGTGATACTTGGGATGGCTTTGCACAAAATAGTAAAACCGTAGAAGAATATCAAAAGGTTGTGAATTCTTGTCATTTCCCTATTTTCAAGGGACATTCATTAACAGAAGAAGATTTAACAATACGTCAACATATCTTAGATTTAATGTGTCAACATAAAACTGCCGTTGACAGCTATTACTACGAAGCAGAAGATAAATTTAAAGAGTTTATCAAGGATGGTTTAATAGAAGTAAAAGACCATACGATTTACATTACAAAAACCGGAAAATTATTTTTACGAAACGTATGTTTAGCATTTGATAAACGGTATTGGAAAAAAGTTCCTGAAGGAAATTTATTTAGCACTACAGCCTAATGATGAAACATGATATACAATCCATAGAAGATATACAGTTAATGGTAAATACCTTTTATGAACGCATTCAAAAAAACGAAGTATTAGGTCCTATTTTCGAAGAAAAAGTTCATGGTCGTTGGCCTGAACACTTAGAGAAAATGTATCGTTTTTGGCAAACCATATTACTTGGAGAACACACATACAATGGCGTACCTTTCCCTCCCCATGAGCGTATGCCAATAGATGAGGGGAATTTTATTATTTGTGTTAAAACATTTACAACAACCGTCGATGATTTGTTTTCGGGTGACGTTGTTGAAGAAGCAAAAAAACGAGGTTCCTTAATGTCCGCTTTATTCAATTCTAAACTAGAGTCTTTTAAGAAGCATGATTTGTAATTGATAATATTTCAATTTTTTTTGTGGTAATTATATTTATGACGAAAATCAGTTATTTATTATTAAACTTTTTAGTAAATTAGTTTAATAAAGTAAAAAACTATGAGTCAACAATTAAAAGATGATCAATGGGAAAATTTATATGTATGTGCTAAGCATTTAGCAGATGCTAATAAAAGTTTTGAGGAGATTGAAAAACAATTGAAATGCAAAACAGACGATGCTATGATGATTGCTGAAATGTTAACGCAAATAAAAAAAGTGCGTCAAGCAGTTAAAACAAAAAACGGAATAGTTAAACTGGGTTTTGGCGCTTCGTTTTTACTCTTAGGTTTTATCATCACTGTTTTTAATTTCCACTCTAATCAATCTTTTACCATGGTAATGTATAGTTTTACAAGCATCGGTTTTATACTTCTGTTTTGGGGGCTGTATGATATTATCGGTTAGAGAGTAATCTTACGAAATACAAAAAAAGAAATTACTAGAGGCAATATTCTGTGGAGTGGACTATTCGTTTAGGTGATGGCACAAAGAAAGAAGGCAAACTATTTTAATTAAAAATCCTATAGATACTGTTTTGAATAAAATCAAATAGTGTTTTACAATCTGAAATTAATTGTAGGAGCTAATATATGTTCAATACAACATTCCTATAGCTATCAGAATTTCATATTTCGGAAAAATATCCAAATACTAATCACAATCCTTCAAGGTTTTTAAAACCTTGAAGGATTATTTTTTAAAACTACTGATATGGGAATATAGTATTATCTTCTATGATAAAAATATGTTGATATATGCTGTAAATATTGTTAATAGCGCATTTACAACAATAATTCTATTTTTGCCATAGTGTATTTTATTAAACTAAAGCCCGAAAATTAATTAATATGAAAAAATTATTTATGAAGCTAAATATTAAAATTAACGCTCATAAATCAGTTATATATGTAACATATATCACACAGTTTTATGTTATTGCATCTTATCTTTGTTGAGTGAAATTTATTTTATTTTAAAAAAAATTATTATGTTAATTCTTAATATGCTTTATTCGATGCTCTTTAACAAGAGTTCAAGATGCCATAAAGGGAATGTATTTGAATCTAATAATCCTTACAATTTATCTAAAATGTTTAAACTGCATAAAACATGTAATAATTGTCATTTAGAGTATGAAAAAGAACCAAGCTTTTTTTATGGTGCTTTGTATGTATCGTATGGTATCACTTCGGGCTGGTTTATGATTTGGTATGCACTTCAGAGTTATCTATTGCATTGGGATTTATTACCCTTTGTTATCTTTATTACGTTGTTCATCATAGTAGTTGCGCCCTTAACTTTACGATGGTCAAGATAAATTTGGTTAAACTCTTTTTATAAATTTAAAAAAGAATATAAACAGCAAAACAAAAACATCATCACGAATAAATAAAAAAATAAATTATTAAAAAGTAATATTATGTTAAATACATTAAAAAATGCCTTAGGCTTTGGTCCAAAAGTAGATTATAAAGAGTTGGTAAAAAACGGCGCTCAAATAGTTGATGTTAGAAGCAGCAGCGAATACGCTTCAGGTCACGTTAAAGGAAGTGTGAATATTCCGTTAAACGAACTATCATCACAGGTCAATAAAATTAAGAAAAACGTACCCATTATTACATGTTGTGCCAGCGGAATGCGGAGTGCATCTGCCAAATCAAAATTAAGTGCTTTAGGATTTAAAGAAGTGCATAATGGCGGCGGTTGGATGAGTTTAAACCGAAAAGTATCGAAATGAAATATCCATCATGCTTGCAAAGCAACCAGTAACGAAGATGATGAGTATACTATACAGCATTATGCGGTAAGAGTTATGACAAATAAAAAACAACACTATCTATACATGAAACTAAATCAATTAAAACTACGCTTGTTAACAAACTGGACACTTTGGCGAATCACGCGTTTAGTGTTATCCTTAGTATTTATTGTTAATGGCATCATTAAGTTAGATTATATCTTATTAATAGGTGGCGTATTTTTATTAGGTCATGCTTTAATAAACGCCTGCGCAGCGTGCGCTGGTGGAAATTGTGAAATCCCTCAAAATAAAACCTATGAGTAATTTTAATAACATCATCAATTCGGATAAACCCGTAATAGTAGATTTTTTTGCCGAGTGGTGTGGTCCATGTAAAACCATGGCTCCCATTTTAAAGGATACTAAAGCGCAGTTAGGTGATAAGGTCACGATTATCAAAATAGATATCGATAAAAATCCGGAAGCAGCACAAGCTTATCAAATAAGAAGTGTGCCAACGTTAATGATTTTTAAAAATGGAAAACCAGTATGGAAGCAGTCGGGTGTTGTTCCTGCTAATGAGTTGGTTAAATTATTTAATCAATTTCAATAACGAATAAGTCATTTCGATTTTGATAATTTATCGTGATGAGAAGGATTAGAGGCTGTCTAGTAAAAGGTTTAAATATGGAACCTCACTCTTCGACTCCGCTAAGAGTGACAGAACTGTATCAGTTAGTCCTGATAACAATCTGGAGAAGTTTAGAATAGAAGAAGAAAATAATAGTCGATAACAGTTAGATTAATAATTTAAAAACATAAAATGATGCCGCATCAATACAATGTCAATGTAAAATGGAATGAAGGTAGAGTAGGTGAGTTAATTTCTCCCGAGCTTAATACTAAAATTGAAGTAGCTACGCCACCACAGTTTCCAAAGGGAGTTGAAGGTATATGGTCGCCCGAACATTTATTTACAGCTGCTGTAAACTCTTGCTTTATGACTACTTTTTTATCAATTGCCGAAAATTCGAATTTAGAATTTAAAGAATTTTCGTGCAACGCAACAGGACTTTTAGATCAGGTAGAAGGTAAATTTTTGATGACAGAAGTTATCTTAAACCCAAACTTAGTGATTGTTAAAGAAGAAGATAAAGAAAAAGCATTACGTGTTTTAGAAAAATCTGAAAAAGCTTGTTTAATCTCTCATTCTATCAATTCTAAAGTGACTTTAAATTCTACTGTTACAATAACTGAGATTATTAATAGTTAAACCATAGCCATTGAAAAACATATTTATCCCGTAACGGGCATGAGTTGCGCTTCTTGTGCACTCAGCGTGGAAACAGTGCTCTCTTCTCAAGAAGGAGTAAAGAGTAGTAATGTAAATTTTGCAGATAATTCAGTTGTTATTGAGTTTGATGATGCTAAAACAAATGAACTCACGTTAAAAAAAAGTGTTCAAAATGTAGGTTATGATCTAATCTTAAACATCAAAAATAATTCGGAAGAAAGTAATCAACTTCATCAGGAGTCTTTAAATAAAATTCGAAAAAATACCATTTGGTCGGGCGTATTTGCTTTACCAACTATGGTCATTGGCATGTTCTTTATGGATTTACCTTATGCTAATTATATCATGTGGGCTTTCGCTACGCCTGTGTTGTTAGTGTGGGGACGAAGTTTTTATATCAACGCCTATCATCAATTAAAATTAAAGAAAGCCAATATGGATTCTTTAGTGGCATTGAGTACTGGTATTGCTTATTTGTTTAGTGTATTTAATACACTTAATCCTATGTATTGGCATTCGCGCGGACTCCATCCTCACGTGTATTTCGAAGCATCAGTTGTAATTATCTTTTTTATTTTATTAGGTAAGTGGTTGGAAGAAAAAGCAAAATCAAATACATCAACAGCTATCAAAAAACTAATGAGTTTGCAACCTAAAACAGTAAGTTTATTGCAACATGATAACACGACTATTCAAGCGCCCATCGATCAAATAAAAAAACAAGATGTAATTGTTGTAAAACCTGGAGATAAAATTCCAGTAGATGGCATAGTTGTTTCCGGCGAAACATATGTGGATGAAAGTTCTATTAATGGCGAGCCTATACCAGTTCTAAAAAATATTAATACCAACGTATTTACTGGCACCATCAATCAAAAAGGAACAATCAATATTTCTGCTCAAAAAGTAGGAGAGGAAACTGTATTAGCGCAAATCATTCGAATGGTTCAGGAAGCGCAAGGAAGCAAAGCGCCTATTCAAAAAAGTGTGGATAAAATTGCAAGTGTATTTGTACCTGTAGTGATGGTGATCTCAGTGATCACGTTTTTTGTTTGGCTAATCTTTGGTGGAGAAAATAGTTTCACATACGGTTTATTATCCGCTATTACAGTATTAGTTATTGCATGCCCTTGTGCATTAGGTTTAGCAACTCCAACGGCTATGATGGTTGGTATTGGTAAGGGTGCACAATTAGGAATTTTAATTAAAGATGCTGAAGCATTGGAATTATCTAAAAATATTACAGCTATTATTTTGGATAAAACAGGAACAATCACAGAAGGTAAACCCAAAGTTGAATCTTTGGTATGGAATAAACGGGTAACGAATACGCTAGAGTTAGCTTCAGTTTTATTTTCTATTGAAGCAAAAAGCGAACATCCCTTAGCACAATCTGTTTGCGATTATTTAAAAATTAATCAATCCGTATCACTCAACTCATTTGAAAACATTACTGGCAAAGGCGTGAAAGGCACTGTTAATGGAACTTCTTACGCGGTTGGCAGTATGTCGTTTATGAATGAATTGAATCTAATTCTTACCGATAATTTAAAAACGGAATTAGAACATTTTTTAGAACAAGCTTATACCGTTTTTGCTTTTTCAAATCAACAAGAAATTTTGGCTTTAATTGCTATTACAGATAAAATTAAAGAAACGTCTGTTGAGGCAATTAAAGGGTTACAAGACATAGGCATTGATGTCTATATGCTAACGGGTGATTCTGAAGTTACTGCTAAAAACGTTGCACATAAAACAGGAATAACATATTACAAATCATCAGTGATGCCTCAGGACAAAGCAATTTTCGTAAAAGACTTGCAAAGCAAAGGTAAAGTGGTAGCCATGGTTGGCGATGGCATTAATGATAGTAATGCTTTGGCACAAGCGGATGTGAGTTTTGCAATGGCTCGAGGTGCTGATATAGCAATGGATGTAGCAAAGGTAACAATCATGTCTTCCGATTTGTTACAAGTAGTAAAAGCCATTACCTTATCAAGAGTAACCGTTTCTAAAATTCGTCAAAATTTATTTTGGGCTTTTATTTACAATGTAATTGGTATTCCATTGGCAGCTGGTATTTTATTTCCCATTAATGGGTTCTTATTAAACCCAATGATTGCCGGTGCCGCCATGGCTTTAAGCAGTGTGTCGGTTGTGAGTAATAGTTTATTATTAAAGTTAAAAAAAATCTAAATTAAATAACATGAGCACTTATAAATTTAAAACCAACATGAGTTGCAGTGGTTGCGTAAGTAAAATAGAAAAGTTTTTAAATGCTGAAAAAGATATTTTAAAATGGGAAGTCGATTTAACGTCACCTGATAAAGTATTAACCATTGAAGCCGATAAATTAGACCCCAATGCAATTCCCCCTTTACTATTAAAAGCGGGCTACAAGGCGGAACAGATTTAAATATTATTGTCCAACATTTGTTAGCTTTACTATAATACCTTCATTTTTTAGTAGGTAATTATTGAAGCAATCTGATAACTATTGTATATTTACTAAAACAATTTAGTTAATATGAAAAAATTACTTTTTACTTTATGTTTATTTGCTTCTATTACTTCTGAATTATCAGCAAATACAGGCGATACAACCTGGGTTACAATTTATAACAGCCGTAAAATTACCCAGTATGGTAATTACGATACATCGGCTGTTTTGCCTACAGGTAAACGCTTTCGTAAAGTTAGATTACATTATATTTTAGGAAGATACGCTTGTCCTGCGGGTACTCAGTACTGTGGTTCTTGGGATTATACTACGCAAGTGTATGTAAAACCAGCAGGAGCTGATACTTTAGAGATTGCGAGAGTTATAACGCCGTATGCTATAGATTGGTTAACAACAAATAGAAAGCATGATTATATCATTGATGTAACAGATTATGCTTCTGTTTTAAATGGTAATTTAGATTTTAGATACATCTATCAAGGCTATTCATGGGGCTTTACAGTAACTCTTAAATTAGAAATGATTGAAGGTATTCCGCCTATGGACGCTTATGGTGTCAAAAATATTTACGATGGTTATTTTTCTTATGGCAATGTTTCTGATCCAATTGAAAACCATTTAATCGCTAAACCCTTTCAATACAATAGCCCGAGCGCTAATGCTTTTATCAAAAATACCATTAGCGGACATGGTTCTGATGATAATGGTTGTGGCGAATTTTGTAGTAAGTACTACGAGTTAAAAATCAACAACTCCACCATTTCTCAAAAACAATTATGGCGTAACGATTGTGGGATAAATGATATTTATCCTCAAACAGGAACGTGGTTATATGAGCGTGCTAATTGGTGTCCTGGAGCTGTGGTTAAACCTATTACTCATAATTTAAGTGCTGTAACAACTCCTGCATCAACCTTTTCGGTAGATATTGATATGGAACCTTATACAGTATCTACTCAAACTAATTTAGGAGGTTTTAATGTTGTATCACAATTAATAAATTATTCTGCGCCAAATTATTCGGTGGATGTTGCCATTGAAGACATTGTAGCACCAACAGATAATCCAAATTATTTTCGCTCAAATAATGTGTGTTCTAATCCTAAAGTGAAAATTAAAAATGTAGGAACAGCAGCTATTACTTCTGTCGTGTTTAATTATAATTTAGTGGGCGGGGCAGTGCAAACCTTTACGTGGACAGGAAACATACCGTTCTTAAAAGATACGATTGTTGATTTAGGGCCTAGCATTGCTATGTTTAATGGAAATAATTCAAGTAAGTTTGTAGTT
>JAYVDU010000029.1:0-2060 GCA_043749245.1 Bacteroidota bacterium
ATAAAAATAAAGTAATTTTTTATGTTACAAAACTTTCTGAGCCTTTTTTTAGAAAAAATATTTACTATATAATAAGCGATTATATCTTCCTAAATTGAAGTAAATGGCTAATCACTAAAAAAATTAAGCATGCAAAAAATGAAATAAGTTTGTTTTTTTTAACACAATTACATACTTCTTGAAAGTAACAATAGGTTCGGAAAAGAAAATACCGATCTATCGGTACACATTCAAGGCCTGCAATACCGCTCCAACGGTATAAATAACGGGCGTTTCCTGCTTGGACTAAGCGAAGCCGAAGTATTGCAAATGACCATATTTAAAACGAGCATAACACGGGAATTTTCTATCGGCAAATTGAGCGGGTAAGTGCGGTTGAATTGGAGTTTTCTTGCTAACACAATTTGCTGAAAATAATAATTACTAAAAACTAACCTCTTATCTTCTCTTAGAATAACTGAATGGATGTAAGGTTTAAATACTACAAAGTACTTTTATAAAAATAAATTTTTTCTTCGCTACTGATAAACTGATAGTGGTATACTTGTTTATAATTTTGATTCAGGTAAATATGATACTTACTAAACAATGCTTTAAACTTTTCATTATCAATCACCGTATCAGGTAATAATAACAAGGGTTTTGATTGTTTAATCTCACTTTTACTTAACACATAATCATTATACTCCAACATACGTTCTTGCCCTGACAAAGGCATTTCCGGAATTGTTTGATTATCATTAATAATAGTGAATCCATAAAAATTAAAGAATGTAAAAAAAGGTTGATGTTTTTTATTAAGCGAGTTCATAATATAATTAACAGACGTCGCATCTACAAAAACGTCTCGTCTTTCATAAATACCCTTCAATAATGGATTAAACGACAATGGATAATTTTTATCGTTTAAATTACTTTGCTTATATGGTTTTTTAATGCCTCCAAAATATAATATACTTACTAAAAATAAACAGCAAACCATATTAAACATCGACAGATAAAACGTGTGCTGTGTTTTTGAAATCATTAAATAAACCAATGCGCCTGAAAAAGCAAATACCATTGTAGGCGATGTACTGTAATAAAATGCATTGTTTGTTCCCAGCATTAATAAAACTGGCATAAGCACCAAAACAGTTATAACCATATAACTGTCATTTTTTAAAAACGTTGATACCTTCCATGAAGTCGATTGATAGAGGTATACAAACAAAAATACATTTGCCAGTAATAATCCTACAGCTATAAAATCGTTAAACGTTTTATGTCCATTTCCTTTACAAAAAGGTAAACATAACATAAAAACAAAAACAAATAGTAAATAACTATATACTTGCTTTTTAGGTGTTGTATTTTTTTTGATACTCGAAAGTAGTTTAATACTTCCCCATAGAAATGTAAACAGAACAACTAATACAAGCACTGTTTGCCATTTATGTTGACTACAAATAACAAGTACTTTTTCAAACTGTTTGAAGTACACATTCGAATCGGCGTGCTTTAATTCGAACAAGGTAACACGATAATTTTCGAGTATAGCCCATAAATTATCCAGACTTTTTAATACGACAATATAACCCACTAATACACCAAGCACAAATCCTCCGATTTTAAGAATCTTATTTTTTTTGATATAAAATAAATTAAACATACCATACAAACTCATGGCAATAATACCATTGGGTAATTTGGCTAAAAATAAACTAAAGCATAAAAAACCAACAGCTAAAGACGTAAGTATAGCAATACTCTTTGATGTAATTGTAAACTCTAATAATATCAAGCCAAAACACATGAGCATCAAAATCAATGACCATGAATTGTATGATAAAGTCATTGGTAAATAATCGTAATGCCCAAAAGAGGTTACTACAATAATAATAAAAACAAATGCTTTCTGTTTTAAATCTAATACTATATCTTTAAAATTAAAATACCGTAACAAACTACATACAAAAAAGAACACGGCTATGAGTTGATAAATCAATTTGGCTAATCGTAAATTAATTAGTGTGGCATTTCCAAGACAGGCCAATCGATTCAATAAACCAAAGGCTGAA
>JAYVDU010000030.1:0-7108 GCA_043749245.1 Bacteroidota bacterium
GCGGTCTGGACGGGACTCGAACCCGCGACCTCCGCCGTGACAGGGCGGCGCTCTAACCAGCTGAGCTACCAAACCAACACCATCTCTTTCGATTTGGGATTGCAAATTTAAGCATAATATTTAAACTGCAAAATTTTTTTTCAAATAAATGCAAAAATAAAAAATGAAAATTTACCACTATTGATAATGCGTCAGTAACATAGCCATAATACAGCATAAACTAAACTTTTACTATTATCATTTTTTTTAAGCCTTATTAAAAAATTATAATTACTTTACATAGCATAAATGCCGATTCAGCTTCATATAAGACCCATTCACTCATTTAACATTTTTTAAATAAATGATCATCTTAATTGGTGTTAAATTTGAAAGCATTAACTACGAAAAAAAACTTATTTTTGGACTAATCTATATGAAAAAATTATTATTATTCAGCTTTAGCTTGTTAGCAATTATAACAGCAGCATCTGCCCAAAAGGGACATGACATTAAAATTAATTTCAAAAACTGTAAAGATACAGTGATGTATTTGGCCTTTTATCAGTTTGATAAATCATACTTAGCCGATACGTGTAAAAAAATTGTGAAAGGAACTGTGGTTTTTAAAGGCCCTAAAACATTAGAGCGTGGCGTGTATTATTTGGTAAGCCAAGACAAAGCTCGTTATTTCGATTTCTTTATAATGGATGAAAACCAAAATATGGTGATGAGCACTGATAATGGTGATATACTAAAAAATCTAAAATCAACATCACACAAAGAAAATGAGGATTTTTTCAACTATATTAGATTTATCAGTTCAAAAAACAAAGAACTTTCTGAATTTAGAACACAAACCAAAGGTATGTCAGAAAAGGATTCCACGTCATTCATCAATGAGAAATCTAAAATATTAAATGAATCGGTATTGGCATATGAAAAGTCAGTTTTTGAATCTCACAAAAATACATTTTTAGGAACTTTTATTAATTTAAAAACAGAAAAAGAAGCAAAGGATATTCCAAAAGCTTCTAATGGCAGGCCAGACAGCCTTTTTATTTACTACTATTATAAAAATCATTATTGGGATGGCGTTAATTTCCAGGACGATGGAATTTTACGTACACCATTTTTTGCAGATAGAGTAAAAAAATATTTTAATAGTATTATCGTTCAGCACCCTGATAGTGTGAGTTTAGAAATAGATCGTATGATGTCTAAAACTAAGCAAGGATCAGAAATGCATAAATTTTTATTAGCTTATTTTACGCCAACTTATGAATCATCAAAAGTAATGGGCTTTGATAAAGTGTTTGTACACATCATTGATACATACTTTAGAACAGGGCAAGCAAAAGGTATTTATGAAGAAAAAACGATTGAAAAAATCATAGAACGTGGCGATATTTTAAAACCATTATTACTAGGGTCTCAGGCACCAGAATTAATGATGGTGGATACTACTGGGCATAAAGCAATGGTGAAAATGGGTTTTGATACAGTTAAAACAAGTGCTGGCGCCACTAATTTATATTATAAACATAAGCAAGATTTAACACAAGCTTACACTACATTGTACAATACCAAAGCAGAATATTTAGTACTTGTATTTTGGGATGTAGATTGTGGGCATTGTAAAACAGAAATACCTAAATTACTGAATGAATATCACGCTTTACTAAAAGAAAAATACGACATCAAAGTATTTAGTGTTTATACCCTACAAGAATATTCTAAATATAAGCAATACATTATTGATAATAAATTAGATTGGATTAATGTATACGATGGTGTACACGTTAATAATATCAAGGAAAAATATGATATTTACTCTACTCCTGTTATATACATGTTAGATAAAAACAAACGCATCAAAGCTAAACGCATTGGTGTAGAGCAAGTAAGGGACATCATTAAGCAAATGGAACGAGAATATAAATCAGAAAAAAATAATCTATAAATAGTTAAAAGCCCCTTAATAACAGTGTATTAAGGGGCTTTTTTTAAGATAAAACATCGATTATTTGAGTTACCATTAACTTTTAAACAGTAGCGTATAAATAGGTGCTGTTTTTTTATTTTTACATCAAAATCATAATTATGTATCAAAAAATAAGCAATAACATTCTTGAAACTATTGGTAATACACCTTTAGTAAAAATTAATACCATCACTAAAGATTTACCTTGCACGGTATTAGCAAAAGTGGAAACTACTAATCCTGGTAATTCTATTAAAGACCGTATGGCTCTTAAAATGATTGAAGATGCTGAGAAAGATGGGCGTTTAAAACCAGGAGGAACTATTATTGAAGGCACGAGTGGTAATACAGGAATGGGCTTAGCAATTGCCGCTATTATTAAAGGATACAAATGTATATTTACAACTACTGATAAACAAAGTAAAGAAAAGGTTGATGCCTTAAGAGCTTTTGGCGCAGATGTGATTGTTTGCCCGACTGACGTGGAACCTGAAGATCCAAAATCATATTACTCTGTATCATCCCGTTTGGTAAGAGAAGTTCCTAATTCATGGAAACCAAATCAATACGATAATTTATCAAATTCAAAAGCGCATTACGAACAAACTGGTCCTGAAATATGGGAACAAACAGAAGGTAAAATAACACACTTAGTTGTTGGTGTTGGTACAGGTGGGACAATTAGCGGTACAGGGAAATTTTTAAAAGAAAAAAATCCTAACATCAAAGTATTGGGGATAGATACGTATGGTTCCATCTTTAAAAAATTAAAAGAAACTGGAATCATTGATAAAAATGAGATCTATCCATATATTACTGAAGGTATTGGTGAAGATTTTTTGCCAGAAAATGTAGATATTAATCTAATTGATCATTTTGAAAAAGTAACCGATAGAGATGCGGCAATTATGACACGTCGTATTCCTCGTGAGGAAGGCATTTTTGCTGGTAATAGCGCTGGCTCTGCAATGGCTGGGTTAATGCAAATGAAAGATATGTTTAAGCCAGGTGATGTAGTAGTTGTTATTTTTCATGATCACGGCACGCGTTATTTAGGGAAAATGTTTAATGATGACTGGATGCGCGACAGAGGTTTCTTAGAAATTAAAAAACCAAAAGCACTTGATTTAATTTCTTCTCATAAAAATCAAAAATTGTTAACGATTGATTCCTCTGCTTCTATTACAGATGCATTGGCTATTATGAATAAATATGGTATTTCGCAAATCCCTGTAAAAAAAGGCGACACATTTGTGGGTTCTTTAAATGATACATTCTTATTTTCAAAATTAATTGAAGACAGTTCTATTAAAACTAAAATTGTTTCGGAAGTAATGCAAGCCCCGTTTCCTTTTGTGAACGATCAAACATTAATGGAAGATATTTCTAAATTAATTACGAGAGAAAATAATGCGGTGTTAATGACTGATTTAGCAGGTACTACACATATTATTACTAAACACGATTTAATACAAGGTATTTCTCAAATGAGTAATTAGCCATTTATCATCAACTATTTCATCTTACAAAAATTAACAATTTTATAAGATGAAATAGTTGTATATTTATTTTAGTATACCTTAAGCATTGATTATAATGTGAGGTTAAAAACAAATTTTATGAAAAAAATAATCATCCTTACTTCTGTATGCTATGCGCTAACTATTAGTGCACAATCCAAACGTCCTGATAATTGGTTTAACCTTGATGCGAGCACCAATAATGTAAATGGCGTAAGTACTGAAAGAGCCTATGAAGAATTATTGAAAGGAAAAAAATCAACTACCATTATAGTAGGGGTTTTAGATAGTGGTGTAGATTATTTACACGAAGATTTAAAAGACATTATGTGGACTAATCCTAAAGAAATTGCAGGAAATGGTATAGATGATGATAAGAACGGATATATAGATGATATACACGGCTGGAACTTTATAGGCAATAAAGATGGTAAAAACGTTGAGAAAGATAATTTAGAATTAACCCGTGTTTATAAGGATTTGAAAGCTAAATATGATGGCAAAACGTTAGAATCTTTAACTACAAAACAAGAAAAAAAAGAGTTCAAATTTTGGCAATTAGTAAAAGCAGACTATGATAAAGAAGTAGCTGAAAATGATGCAAAAGCAAATCAATATAGATTTATTAGAGATGCTGTAGCAGGTGTTGTAGCAAAAATTAAAACAGAAAAAGGTATATTAAAAGTAACTGCAGAAGATTTAAAAGCGTTTGATACTAAAGATCCAAAAGAAAAACAAGGCAAAATGATTGCGATGGCTCAAGCTGTTGCAGGCACAAGCCCTGAAGATTTAATAAATAAATTGGATGAGGCTATTGCATCGATGGATGTTTCTGGGTATGATGTCAATACAGATACACGAAGTATTGTAGGCGATAATTATGCTGATATAAACGAACATTATTACGGTAATGCTGATTGTAAAGGTCCTGCATCATTACACGGGACACATGTAGCGGGAATTATAGCTGCTACTCGTAAAAATAATATTGGAATGGATGGTGTGGCTGATAATGTTCGTATTATGAGCGTACGTTGTGTACCTGATGGTGATGAGCGTGATAAAGATGTTGCAAATGCAATACGTTATGCCGTTGATAATGGAGCTAGTATTTTGAACATGAGTTTCGGTAAAAAATATTCTCCAGGAAAAAAAGCCGTTGATGATGCTGTAAAATATGCCGAAAGCAAAGGTGTATTAATTTTGCATGCTGCGGGAAATGACGGAGAAAACATTGATGAGATTACACATTTTCCTTGCAAAAAATTTGAAGGCACAAAAAAAGAAGCATCTAACTTTATAGATATTGGCGCCTTAAGCTGGAAACCAGATGATGAAATTGCAGCACCTTTCAGTAATTATGGTAAAAAGACAGTTGATTTATTTTCTCCGGGAGTTGCTATTTATTCAACGCTTCCTGAAAACAAATATGGCGACTTAAGCGGTACCAGTATGGCTTGTCCTGTTGCAGCTGGTGTTGCAGCTGTATTAAAATCTTATTATCCTGAATTAACTGCGGTGCAAATAAAAAAGATTTTAATTAAATCATCTATTAAAAAATATGAAGATGAAAAAGTAATTAAACCCGGAACTAAAGATGAAATGGTGAATTTTGATGAATTATCAAAAACTGCTGGTATTATTAACTTGTACGAAGCAGTGAAAATTGCTCAGGGAATGGTAAAAGTAAAGGGGTAACGTATTTCAATTCTTAAAAAAACAAGCCTGTTTAAATTTATTTGTATAAATTTAAATAGGCATTTTTATTACAAATAAATTACAATGAGTACTATTCTCAATCAACATAAATTCAATTTATTTTATGCAGTTATTGCGCTGGTTGCTTTTGTAATAGTAGCTATTAGGAGCTATGCTGTTCCAATGAGTCATGATGAGGCTGCTACTTTTTTCTTTTTTATTCAGTCGGGCAATTATATGCCTTTTTACTCTCAGGTAGATGCGAATAACCATGTATTGAATAGCTTTTTAGGAAACATCTGTTTTCATGTATTTGGATCCTCGCCGTTTGCATTGAGATTACCTAATTTAATGGGGCTTATTGCTATGATTATAGCTACTTACAGTATTTCTAAGCACTTAAGACAACTTGGCTCTAAAGTCTTTTTAACTACTGCCCTACTCTTTTCTTTTCATTGGCTCACGTTTTTTAGCGCTTGTCGTGGTTATGGCTTATCAATGGCTATGCTTATTTTGGGTATCTCGTGTTTATTAAATTATATGTATAATACTCAACGGCAACTATTTTTTTACTTAGCAATTATCGCTTTTCAATTAGCTATTAGCGCTAATCTAATTTTAAGTATCATCGTGTTATTATTGAGTGGCATTCTTTTTTTGGTTCAATTATCAAACAAACAATTATTAAACCCTAAATCAATTTTGGTTTGGCTCATTCATTTGGGACTCATTTATTATTGGTTACGTTTTTCTTTTTTTCTTCAAGATAATGGCGCCTTATATTATGGTGAAGGTGAAAGCTATTGGAAAACAACCTTTGTGACGTTAGTGCAACTATTAGTTGGATTTTCAGATGCGTGGCTCAAATGGTGCTTGGTTTCATTTTTTATACTAACCGTTTTGGCATGTTTGTATTTGAATAGAAAAGAACTATTTAATATTAAAAAGCAAATCCAAAAGCCTTCAAAATCATTGCTATTTCTAATTATTTTGGGAATACTTTGTTTAGCATTTTATGTGATGCACAAAGTATTGGGGGTTAATTTTCCTGAAGATAGAACAGGTTTATTTTTTTATGTATTTTTTGTATTACTCATATCCTTTACATTCGATAAAATATCTGTGAAATGGAATAGTATCATACTCTTTACAACATCCGCATTATTTTTTATTCACTTTTTATTCTATGTAAACTTCCGAAAACACTCGCTTTACACGTATGAAACAATTCCTGAACATTTTTACAAAACCCTTGTTGCTGAGCAGAAAAAGAGCAAAGAGCGAATAACCATTGGGGGACATCGTGTGCGTGAATTATTTTATGGTTATTTAAATTATAGAAACGCAGGTTACTTAAATCCTGCAGATCCGGTGGAACTGATGCAAATGAATTGCGACTATTATTTAGGAACAAAAGCCGAGGAAAAATATTATTCAAAGTATTATGAGGTAATTGATACCGAGCCTGATTGGGGCTTTGTATTATTAAAACGCAAACAAAAAATTCAAAAAAAACAATTTATTCAAATTACAAATTTTGAAATAAATACTACTGAAAATGAATTTTTAGATGTGTATCATAAAACAGATACTGTATTTAATGAAACAAAGCCTATACAGGGTCAAATTAATTTTAGTATTAAAAAAACAACTATTCCGAGTAATACATGGATTGTTTTGGCGATTAATGATTCTTTAAACAAAGGTTACTATTTTAAGCGTTATCCATTAACATGGAGTGGCTATAACTTAAATGGCAAAACCTTCGATTACACTATTAATATGGGCAATTTACCCCCTAAAGCAAAAAATATAGCCTTCTTTTTTTGGAATATTAATAAGCAGCCCTTAAGCATACATGTAAACAGTCTCAAACTTTATCAACTCGAAGGAGAAGGTGTAGATTATGAAGCACCTGATATTAAGT
>JAYVDU010000031.1:0-2055 GCA_043749245.1 Bacteroidota bacterium
ACATAGATTACATAGTTCACATAGAATGCTTATTTAACCTATGTTTCCTATGTGCCTATGTTGTTCAAAATGGACTATGTATTAACATAGTTGGTATAAATTATAAATTCAGTTGGTATAATACTCTCCAATGATGTTAAAAAAATATTTACGGCGTTGAGTATATTCTCTCGTTTCCTTTTTGAACGAAACCTTAATTGGTATTATAGACAGCACGTGCTCAGGCTTTTTATAACAAACGGTGGGTAGGCTTTTGGAGCGAATAAAAACAAAATATGTGCCCAATGTATCTGGATTCATTGCTTTTGCTTCTTTTGATAAGGCAAAAGAAAAAAAATAATTCCATTACTTTTGTTGAAGAGCCTTAGGTTGCAATAAAACCTCTTTAAAGTTTAAAAAGCTATGATATATAGAAAAATTATTTTACAGCAACCGCTTTTTGAAGCCTGTTTACAATGATATCAGCCAGTTGTCCAAAGTAAGTGCCAATTATTTTGGAAGGATTATTAACGGTTGTTGGTAATTCTACTTCCGCTATTCCTGAATTTATTTCTTTCGCATCATACGTATATAAAGTGTAGTGCATAATAATTTTCCGAGAACTATTGCCTGCAATATCACCAGGCATCGCATTAAAGGATTTGATATCTAATTCATTGATGAATAAAAACAAATCGGTTTTATATTTACCATATAAATAAGGTACTAAGGTTGCATTTTTAAGTTTAGCATTCATGAAACGTGCATCACTATTGGTTTCTACAGTGAGTTGTCCTTTATCAATTTTTTTCTCGTCTTTTTCTTTTACAGGCGGTTTGTAATTTTCTTGATTAGGTACTTTTTGATAATCGTAAGCTAAGTGTTGGTATATATCAGCTAAATCTTTTTTTGTTTTAGTAGTGTCATCTAACAAATCCACCACAGGCATTTTAGCTTTTATTTTTTTATACAATTGCTCGTTGATGCCATCTCGCATGGTTGCTTTTATTTGTTTGGCAGTAAGCTTTGTTTCTTTATTGATCATAAAATCAATTTCACTCAAATACATTCTGTTTTCAAAAGGTATGAGCATGATTTTATGCTTAGAAGCTACATCCCTTACCGGCTGAGTATTTCCACTGTTTATGGTTTTATCCTGAGCCTTTACCGTTTGGTTAAAAGCAAATGATAGTAAACATATAAAAAGTATAAAATATGATTTAATCATGATCCTATGTATAACGCTCTGTTTAAAAAAAGATACTGTTTTGTACTATTCAATAGGTTAAAAAATAAATTGACCGCTGACAACGCTGATTTTTATGATAAAATTGATAATTTTTTCTAAATCTTAAATTTTATGGTTTACGCAGATAAAATCATATCTAGTCATAGGCAATCTGTGTTATCTTGGTTCTATTTAACAACCTGAGTAGTAGCACTGATTTTAATTTCTTAAGAAATCAGTATTAGCAAAAATCATTAGTGCTAAAATAATAACCAAGCCAACATTATTTGCATAATAAACTATCTGATCAGATACTTTTTTACCGGTTATCATTTCAAATAAAATAAACATAATATATCCACCATCTAACATTGGTATTGGTAAAAAATTCATAAATGCTAAAATAAGCGATAGCATTCCTGTAAATGCCCAGAAGTCATGCCAATCCCATTCTTCAGGCATTTGGTCGTACATGGTTTTAAATCCACCTACTTGTTGGTAGGCATCTTTTACTGTGAAAATAACCACAAACTGTTTGGCTTGCATCACAATATTTTCAACACCATCTTTCATTCCCTGAGAAATTGAACCGAAGAAAGAGAAGGATTGTTTTTCAATAGGATAAAACTGTTTACGTTGAGGGTAATATCCCAATGCACCTGCTGAGTCTAATTTCGCGTTCATTTTAAGAGTGTCTGCATTTCTTAAAACAGAAATAGAAATTTCTTTACCACTGTTTTTCAAAAATTCACCTTTTAATTCGTCGTAATATCTAACGGGTATTTCGTTAACAGCAATCAATTGATCATTCTTTTTTAATCCAATTTTTTGAGCCTCAGAGCCTTGTT
>JAYVDU010000032.1:0-7091 GCA_043749245.1 Bacteroidota bacterium
TTACGCGCTGTCAACACAATAAATAAATTATGAGCATCAACCGGAAGTGTTGTTATTAAGGCTTTTGCATGCATAATGCCCGCTTTCAATAAAATTTCGTCTTGGGTAGCATCTCCTGTTAAAACAAGTTCTTTAAATTGATGGGTAATGGATCCGTTCAACATCGCATTATTTTCAATTACTACAAAACGCTTATGGTGCTTTTTAAGAACCTGAGCTGCTTGCCTGCCATTACGACCATATCCACAAATGATAACATGATCTCTTAATTTTTCGATTGTTGCGTTCAATTTTCTGTTTTTAAAAAAATCATTAAACTCGCCATCAAATACAAACTTAGTAATAGACGACACAGCATATGCAAAGGTACCAAAACTTGTGATAATAAGAAAAGCTGTAAATAACTTTCCGGCAACACTTAGTGGTTCCACTTCGCCATAACCTACAGTTGCAACTGTAATAATTGTCATGTAAAAAGCGTCAAACCAAGTGTAATTATCTATTAATACATATCCTATAGTACCAACAATCCACAGGGCAAGCAACACGCCCAAGGGGATAAAAAATCGATAATAGGCTTTAAAAGTATTAAACATAAACTTAGATAGTTAGTGGTAAAGTTACAAGAATATCATTATCTCAAAAATAATAAAAGCCCATCAATTTCTTGATGAGCTTTATATCTACTTTTTAATTCTGTTTTTAGAAACGCTCGATTTGAGAGAAATAAAAATTAGCTTCTATAGCTGCATTTTCATCACTATCAGAACCGTGAACGGCATTAGCTGCGATTGATTTTGCAAATAATTTACGTATCGTTCCTTCTTCTGCTTTTGACGGATCAGTTGCACCAATTAACGTTCTGAAATCAGCTACTGCATTGTCTTTTTGAAGCACTGCTGCTACAATTGGGCCGCTGCTCATATAATCCACTAACTCTCCATAAAAAGGACGTTCTTTATGAACTTCGTAAAATTTACCCGCTGTATCTTTGGATAATTTTAAATATTTCAAAGCTACTATTCTAAAACCTGCTTGGTTTATTTTAGCTAATATCGGACCGATGTTGTTTGCTTCTACAGCATCTGGCTTAAGCATTGTAAAGGTGATGTTTCCTACCATTGTTATTTTTTTTTAGAGTGCAAAGATACAAATATTGTTTAGAGCCTGTTTAAATTTTATCTAATTATTTTGTTACAGTATCTTTTTCACTACAAATTCGTTAATTTTTTTACCGAAGTAACCAACTTCGGCTCCAAAAATTGCCTCTTTTCGCATAAAAATCTACGATAACAAATTTAAAATATAAAAATTAAACAGACTCCTAATTGCAAATTAAAATAACCTAAATTTGTCTTTCTAAATTTTTACTATGCAAAAAGACTCCTTTACTAAATTTAAAAGCTTAATTTCCAAATCAAACAACATCGTTATTGTAACACATTATAACCCTGATGGCGACGCAATGGGCTCATCTTTGGCCTTATATAATTATTTAGTAAAAATGGATAAAAGTGTTACTGTGATTACACCAAATGAGTATCCCGATTTTTTACACTGGTTACCAGGAAACAAAAAAGTAATTGCATACACCAAGCAGCAAAAAAAGGCAACAGCAATCGTTCATAAAAGTGATTTAATTTTCACGCTAGATTTTAATAGCCTGTCTCGTTTAGAATCGTTAGGAGATTTATTAAAAACATCTGTTGCAAAAAAAATAGTAATTGATCACCATCAACAACCAGAGAACTACGCTAACCTCATGTATCATGATGTGGCAGCCTGCTCAACCTGCGAACTGGTATATGAATTTATTTGTGGTTTGGGTGGCAAAAAATTAATTGACAAAGATATTGCCGCTTGTTTATATACTGGAATTATGACCGACACCGGGTCGTTTCGTTTTGATAGCGTGACGCCTAATACACATAAAATTTTAGCCGAATTATTAAGCACGGGTTTAAAGCCAAGTACTGTTCATTCTGCTATTTATGATACTTATAGCCAAAGCCGCGTAAAGTTATTAGGTTACTGCCTTACGGAAAAAATGGTGGTGATTCCTGAATTACAAACGGCCTATATGGCTTTAACTGAAAAAGAATTACAAAAATTTGATTATCAAAAAGGTGATACGGAAGGGATTGTAAACTATCCTTTCTCCATTAAAGGCATTACGTTTTGTGCCTTTTTTACTGAAGGCGAAGGCAAAATAAAAATTTCTTTCAGAAGCAAGGGTAGCTTTGATGTGAATCAGTTTGCTCGTAAATACTTTAATGGTGGCGGGCATATCAATGCAGCAGGCGGGAGAGGCGATGTGAATGATTTACAAAAAACGGTTGATCAGTTTTTGAAATTATTACCTCTTTATAAAAAAGATATTTTAAAGAAATAAGATGTATAATCACTTAGTTAAAAGTAATTTATGAAAAAACTCATCATCACAAATTTTCTTTTGACAATAATATTTAGCTCCTTTTCTCAAGTAAAGGTTGATACATTAATAATTGGCTCTAAGAAATATCCATTAAAGAAAACTAAAATATTTCGTGTATATCAGACTGGATTGATAGATTTACCCTCTGAATACAAGAAATTTAAAGACTATAATAAAAAAACAACAGTGGATTTCAAATTTAAGTCCGATACAACAGACGCTATATCTGTACTTGAAGACGGAAGCGAAGTTTGGGTAAAAAAATATGGTTCTTGTAATAATTCTTATTCAGACAAATACATTAATTTGTTTTCATTTGCAGACACTGTTAAAGTTACTTATAAAGAATTTTCTACCCTTAAACCATATATTAAAACTAGTGATTCAAGAATTTATTTCTATTCATCAAAAATCAGTTGTATATATAATGACACCTTAAATGAGGTTGCTCATAGAAATATGACAAATGGGGACATATTTGCTTACTGGCATTCTTATCAAACATTATCCGACTCAGAAATTAATAAAATAAAGCAAACAACATTTATCCTTCAAGATCTATACTATTTAAAAAAATATTCAACTTTTTATTTAGACAGAGAATTTATTATAATAGTTAAATAAACTATTACTCACAAATATTTAACTCTTCAATCCTTTATACTGCAACAAGTCCTTTTTTATTTTTCATAAGTATAATGCCCAATAATTTTGAATTCGAATAAACAGTCGGCCAAAACTTGCCCTGCACCAATATTATGTACTACCAGATACCTCTTTCCATCCGATGATTTTGTATTTACCACAAGTCCAATATGAGTTATAGCACCGCCTAAATTCCAACAAACAATATCGCCCGGCAAATAATCATCTGCGTTAATGTTTGTAGACTTCACTTTCCCATGTCGAGTAAAGAAAACCATCAAATTAGGCACTCTTCTATGATCAATGTTAGTGTCTGTTTTTTTTAATCCCCAAGTTTTAGGATACTTTTCAAAATGATTTTTCATATCCTCGTGAACAGATTGTTGTAAATCAATACCAAGTTTTCGATACGCTCTTATGATCACATCTGTGCAAACTCCTTTATTAGCAGGAACGTCGCCATTTGGATATTTTATTGTAAAATAACTTGGATCATAATTAACTTCTTGTTTTGTTAATAGAATGGCGGCCTCAGAAAGTTTATTTGAAAAATCAGTCTGACCAACGATACTATTAGTTAATGAAAAAATGAGCAATACCCCTATAATCAGAGTTTTCATATTAAGACTTTCTTATTACTCCCCATAATTATAATTTGGAGTAGTTGTTTCTGATACATATCTTTTTCTGAATTTATAATGAAATTCGGCAAGTATCGCAGAGATGGTTTCTTCAATGGTTTTCCCAACTTCCACTACTCGCTTATCATCAATGATATCTATTTTTGTAGAGATCTTCGTTTCATCTTTTTCATCAACAAACGCTATGGCAAGATTGATTACTTTTGTTTTTGCATCTACTCTATTGAAAAAATAAATAAATCCATTTTCATATTTATTACTCGCTTTTTCTTTTCTTAAAAAATAAACGCTATCCTGTTTTACTTTTTGTTTAACAGATTCATCTTTGTTGTTATAAGCATCTGTTGTAATACTCGCTTCTATCAGGGTTTTACAAAAAGCGACTTGAGATAAATTTTTCTTGTCAAATTTTTGTAACTGATTTATTTTTCGCAGTTCGTTATATAATTTAATTTTTGTTTTAGGTTGGTTACTAAAGTATTTCCAAAGCGTATCATTTACAGCAATTTTATGTTCATTGGCAATTAAACAAACATTTAATAATATCTGTTCATTTTTCACTTTCAATAATTTATCAAAATACTGTTTTACTCCTGCGTTTGTTTGATAATAAGGTGCTAAAATAACCGCGTAATTTTCAATCATGGTATTGTATGATGGATATGTTTTTTTACCGCTAATTGACTTTTCGTTTGACAAGCTATTTTCTAACATATTAGCCAATGCTTCTGCTGCAGCCGTTGTATAATCATCGTCATAATTGGTTTTGTTAATTTTACTAGACGATGAACTGTAGCGTTTAAATTCGTTTGTTGCTTCTGTTAATAAAACAGGCACTTGCGTGGCATACTTAGCTGCAGGTATTATTTTACGAATCACTAAATCAGTAAATAATTGACGAATAGGATTTTTATATTCGTCGTATGTAGACAACGAAAATAATCCAGGAAAATAATTAGAACAAAGTTCTAACGAATCATACAAAGGCGATAATACATCAACTATATTGGCTTCTTCCCCAGTTAAAGGTGTTTGATTTTTTAATAAATCATAAATTGTATTATAACTATTTTTTGTTTTTAATAATCCTAAACCTTTAATGATACAAATTTGCATATAGCTGCTATCAGTATATTTGGCATATAAATTTTTATAAATAGGAATTACTTTTTCATCTTCAAACGTACCACCATTTACTAAAAGTATGGCGCGAGATTCTTCATCTAATTTAAAAAATTCAGGAGATTGATAATAATCAAAAATAGATTTCGTGTAAACTTTGTCCCATGAGTTAGCGCTTAAAGATTGCTTAGCTGCATATCTTAATGAACTATCGGGTGACGATAAATCTTTTAATAACGTAGCAATTTTATTTTCAAAAATAGGTTTTGTAAATACTGTATCCTGATGCTTAAAGGTATTTAGAAAGTCTTCAGTCCAGCCTGTGGTGCCGGTTACCGAATCACAAATAGCAGAGAGACAAAACAGTAATCCGTCTTTTAAAATGTATTTACGTTTAATAAGATTGGAACTGGCAGTATCTTTCAAAATAACATTGGCTGTATGAGTATTGCCTTGGTGCTTCACCTCATATTTACTAATAATAAAAGTGGTTGAGGTTTGGACGTGTTTTTTGACATCATCCCAAAATTTATCGGGATTTCGATAATCGTAATCATTAAATTTTTCGTAATTGATATTAACGTGTTCGGCTGAAGACGGCGAGTAATACGTTTTTTGAAAAGATTGGTATTCAAAATCTGTTTTAAATTTTTTATCATCTTCCTTCGCTTTTAGTTCTTTATAAAAGCCTGCTAAGTCGGCCGTTACCGCATTTACAATATCGTTACCCACCTCATCTTTAACAGTAAAGGCAAACTCATGATCTGTAACAACTGGTGTTGGAAAAATATATTTAAAATTGACGATTTTAAAAGAATTAAAATAACCAGTAATAATTTGTGGAGATACCGCTTTATCAGTAATCGCATATACTAAGTAATAATGTACTCCTTTAATAAAAAGCTTCGCATTCATTATTTTATGCAGGTTTGTATTTTCGGCCGAAAAAATTAGGCAAGGCAATTGCTGTTCACGGGCAAAGTTTTTAGTTACATTAACATTGTAATTGAAATTTTTAAGAACACCTTTACATAACATATTTAATTCGAAGGTATCTTCTTCTAAATAATCATAATCGTGGTAAAAATAATGCATCACTCCAAAGCTACTATTATCAATGCTTTTGTAAGCATATAGCTCTTCGGCCATGCCTTGTATTCCACTTTTTTTGTTATTAATAAATTTGTACGTTGATGGAATAGATACTTCAAAGCCTTTGGTTTCAGGAGAAAACGTCATTTGAAAATTCTTTTTTTCAGGCATAAATTTTATGGAATTAAAAAAACGAATAGCTTCAGGCTCGTTCATATAGTTTCCTTTTCCTGCCATTTTAAAAACAATTAATTCATTATCTAAAATATAAATTTGATAACGTTGCAAATCGCCTTGCTTGGTTTGATTGGTAATATCAAAGCCTTTAATGCCAAAGTTGCTTACGATGTCTTTTTTAGAAATGATTTTACCTGGAATACTTTCATATAATAAGCTGTCAATTTTAGCCTGCATATTTGCCACTTTATAATTATACAAAGGCGCATAGGTTATTTGGCGCGAAATGGTGTAATACGATCCATTAGCCATATCAGTAGCTAAGGCAAACGAAAAACCTTCGATATTAGCAAGTTCAACAGGCTCTTCAAACAAATCATACGTAAATAAAGAATCTTTGGAGTAATGTTTATTGGCTGGTAATTTTTTTACGATAGCCTCAATACTTTCTTTTTGTTTCATTCCCTTTTTAGTAGCAATGTTAGTAATAGGACGTAATTTATATCCCATATTACGAAGAAGCTCTATGACACCACTATTACCGGGCAAATGCGCAGCACCAATACCTGCAAATAGAGTGTTGGTTTTACATATAGAATCAATCGTATGCGCTAAAATAATATTACGATCGTCTAGTAAATATTTTTGATAATTTTTACTTGGATTTATCAGTTTAGTTAAGCTATCCAAAACATCTAAATTTCCGTTACGATAAGCATCATTAATCTGAGATTGCACTTTTGTGAAATCTACATTTTTTTTACTGACATCATACTCTTCGCCAGGATCGCGGGTATCGGCTTTAGTAGCCATCACCATGGATGTTTTAAAATTTTCGAGACTTACTATATTTTTGTTAAGTTTTGAACCCGCTTTGTATATAAACAAATCGATGTATGTTGACTCTTCATGATCTTGATTGTAATTATTGTTACGATATAAAAGTCCGTTAATCAAATCGGGATTATAGGCCAAAATCC
>JAYVDU010000033.1:0-7091 GCA_043749245.1 Bacteroidota bacterium
ATGTTTTGGCCTTTTAACAAAGGTTGTAAATAGGATAACAGTTCATCTTTATTACTATGCTGATTAATCAACGATAATTCTGCTCTGCTAATTTCTGGATAAACACATTGCTTTAAAAACGCTCTACAGTCTTTCGCATTTTCAGCAATAAAATAAGTTAACGAGTTAATAATGTCGAAATTTTTTTTTGGCAAAACACTTGTTAAATCGCATTCACCTAAGCTTACTGGCAGTAGATATAATATTCCGGTTGTTTGAGTTGTCATTAATTAAATAATTACTTGTTTATATATATAGTATTATCTGTATGTACAGATAATATTTCATCGTCAATTAAATGATTTATTACTTCTGATAAATGTTTACTATTAACCATTGATAACAAATCAATGATTGCTTCAAATTTAAGCGCACCTTTACTTAATAAAGATAACACTTGAGGTTTAATAGTGTTATGTATGAGTTGTTGTTGCTTATGTTTCTCTACGCATACGTCGCAATAGTTACAATCTTTAAATTCTGTTTCATTAAAATAAGAAAGTAAAATGCGATTTCTGCAGATGTTTTTTTCTGTTGCATAATGAACCACACTATCTATACGCGCTAAAGCTTTTTGTTTTAAGATAGGATAATTTACTAATCGGATGTCTTCAAACTTAAGATTGATGCGGTTTTGCAAGAATATTAATTTTGGCAACGTTGTTTGAGAGATAAATGAAATAACACCTTGTGTATTCAAATAGTCTAATTGATTTTGTAATTCGTATTCAGAAATTTTAGCTCGAAACGCTAAATCTTTTTCTTTAATATGAGTGTATTGTTCAAACAAGCCGCCATAACTTCGTAATAATACTTTTATCAATGGCTCGTGCTTTTGATGTTTCAATTGAAAATTATATAAATCTTCTTTGCCCATTTTCATCATCACTTTTGATGGCTCGTAACCCGCGTCCAACAAAGAAAAATAACCTTCTTTTTCTAAACATTTAATGGAATTATAAATCATCACTGGCTTCAAATTATAATTCCGAGCTACATCATCCATATTAAATGTAATGGATAATCCTTCGCCACTTTCTACAGGTATTTGGTAATAATTAAAAATGGCTTGATATGTTTGTTTAATTTGCTCAATAGTAGGCGTTTTTTGTTCATATTGTTCTTTCAACGAATGTATATCATGTGCGTTACATAATAAAATAGCATACGCCGGTTTCTCGTCACGCCCTGCCCTACCTGCTTCTTGAAAGTATGCCTCTAAGCTTTCCGGTAAATCTAAATGTACCACAAAACGCACGTCGGGTTTATCTATACCCATCCCAAACGCATTAGTGGCTACTATAATTTGTTGTTTATTATCTATCCAATTTTGTTGAATCACTGCCCTGTCATTTGCCTTGATACCAGCATGATAAAACGAAGCACTCATTTTTTGTTGATTTAACCATTGACTAATCTCTTCTGTTTTTTTTCGATTTCGAACGTATATGATTCCAGTACCACCAATGTTTTTAATGATTTTAATTAAACGTTCGTATTTATTTTCTTCGTTCTGAACAACGTATCGAATATTTTTTCGCTCAAACGATTGTCGAAATACCTGCGGATTTTTAAACTCTAATTTCTGTTGAATATCAGCAACGACTTCTTTGGTAGCACTTGCTGTAACAGCAATCATACTCACGTTTGGAAAATATTGACGAAGCTCTGCAATTTTCAAGTAGCTTGGTCTGAAATCATAACCCCACTGAGAAATACAGTGTGCCTCATCAATCGCTATTAATCCTATGGGAAGATAAGACAACTTTTGTCGAAAGTTTTCATTTTCAATTCGTTCGGGAGATAGATATAAAAATTGCACATGACCGTAAGCCGCATTATTTAAGGCAATATCAATTTCTTTAGCATTCATCACCGACGTAATTGCGACCGCAGAAATTCCTTTGTTTTTTAAATTTTGTACTTGATCATTCATGAGAGCAATCAACGGCGAAATTACTAAACACGTGCCACCAATTGCTAAACCTGGTATTTGAAAGCATACCGATTTTCCTCCACCAGTAGGCAACAACGCTAACGTATCTTTATTATCAAGAACGGATACAATAATTTCTTCTTGCAAAGTTCGAAAGGAGTTGTGACCCCAATGCTTCTTTAATAAAAAATAAATATCTTGTTTTGATTGCAACCGCTAGTAGTTTCGATGATTCTAAAATACTCATTATTTTACTATCGTAGAAAAATTTATAAAGCCGTTGAAATTAACGAATATAAAAAACACTAAAACTATCCGGACTTGGCAAAAGAAATGGTATCTTTAGATTTAGATAACTTTTATTTATCATTACTATGCCATTAAAAAAAATAATTGTAATACCAATTTTTCTGAGTATTACTATCACCTTTAACTCCTGTTTATTATTTCGTCCAAGTGCTAATAAACTTACAAAAAGAGCCTTAATAGCCCATAAACAATACGATGCTATCATTGTGCCTGGCGTTCCGTTTATAGCGCCGCGCTGGGATTTGACGATGACTATGCGGGTAGTTTGGGCAGTGCATTTATACAAACGCGGATTAACCAAAAAAATAATAATGAGTGGAAGTGCTGTTTATTCTCCATACGTAGAAGCGGAAATAATGAAATTGTATGCCATAAAATTTGGAGTTCCTGCAGAAGACATTATTATAGAGAATCAGGCGCAACACAGTACCGAAAATATTTGGTTTGGGTATAAATTAGCTAAATCATTAGGTTATGAAAATATAGCCTTAGCAACAGATCCTTTTCAAACACGTATGACGTATCGGTTTGGTAAAAAAAGATTAAAACCCTTAAGATTTTTGCCAGTTATATTTGACACTTTAAAAACACTACCTCAAGAAACTCCTGAAATTGATTATCAACCTTTGGAACTCGCCAATTTTAAATCAATTGTGGAAACACAAAGTAAATGGTATAGATTACGAGGAACAATGGGAAAACACATTGATTTCAAAAAATAAAAAAAGCCTTCGATATGATATCGAAGGCTTTCAATTTTTATGTTCTGTACCTATTTTACAATCACTAATTTTTTAGTAGTTGTTCCGTTTACCGTATTAATTCTTACTACATAATTACCGTTTGCAACATCACTTAAATTTAATTTAATTTTAGATGCTGTTTCGTTTTTACTTGATAATACGATATTTCCGAATACATCTAATACCTCGATACTAGCTAGTTCTTGCGCATTTTTATTTTCGATATATACTATACCATCATTATTTGGCACTGGTTAAATATTAAAATTAGCATTTAAATCAAAGTTTAATAAAGCTAAACTAGATGCTAAGCTTACAGAACCATTGATGTTAACATTATCTATACTAAAATTACCACCAGAACCTTCACTGTTCCATGCATAAAATCTAAAGCTTATGGGTGATGTTAAATTAGTGAAATTTGCTCCACTTAAAGTAACAGCGCTTCCAACTTGATCTGCACTAGTGGCAGTTGCATCAAAATTCCAGAAAAAAACATCAGTACCTACAACTGATAAATTAGTGTTAGTGCCAACTGAAGCTGGTAAATTTACAGAATAACTATCCGCACTTGAACGTACTGAATAATTTCTAGTACCCGTTCGAGAACGACGTGCTCCGAATGTGATAGAGGAGATAGTAACACTGTAGCCAGAAGCTGGTGTTAAAGTAACGTTATAATATTCATTAACATTGATAGAGCCAGTCATATTTGCATATACATCAAGCCCTGTAGTTGCCCCAGCTGGCCAATTATCAAAAACAAAACGTCCTGCTGCCCCTGCATTTGTAGCAGTACTTGTACCAGTACCAACTGCGGTAAAAGGCCCAAAAGTTAAACCTGCAGCAACTGGAGCCGGCGTAGGATCAGTATAACCAGTAGATGCAGTTCCGCTAGCTACTGCAGAAAAAGTATAAACACCAGTAAAAGATTGCGCGTTAGCCATCATGGCTGTGGCAATTAATGTAATAGAAAGTAATTTTTTTATCATAATTTTAGTTTTTATATTAGATACATTTATACAGAAAAAATCCCATTTTATAAATATGAAAACGTTAAAAATTATTATTGTATTGTTATGTTTTTCTAATTTATCTTTTTCGCAAAAAGAAGAAGGATTAGTGAAATGGCTTAGCATTAAAGAAGCACAAGAGCTTAATAAAAAACAACCTAAACCTTTATTAATTGATATTTATACAGATTGGTGTGGCTGGTGTAAGCACATGATGAAAACAACCTATTCAAATCCCAATATTGCAAATTACATCAACACTTTTTTTTATCCGGTTAAGTTTGATGCAGAAACAAAAGACACTATTGAGTATAACGGAATCGTTTATAAACCAACATCTAAAGCACCAAAAACACCTCATGAATTAGCGATTAAGTTTTTAGGAACAAGTTTAAGTTACCCGTCAACCATGTTTGTTAACAATAATTTTGAATACAATTTATTAACTCAGGGCTTTTTAGAAGATAAAAAAATTGAGCCTTTATTGATTTATACCGTTGAAAATATTTTTAAATCAACGGCTTATGAGGATTTTTCTAAGCAATTTGAGCATACGTTTTATGATACTATATTTTCGAAAGGAAAAATAAAATTTAATACCATAGAAGAAATAGAAAAACTGCAAAAGAAAAAGCCGAAAAAAATACTCGTGGCTATTTCCGCCGGATTTTGTAATTCCTGTAAAGTTCAAAATGCCACCACACTAAAGGATTCAGCGATTGCCTCATACATCAACAAAAATTATTACATCGTAAATTTTGATGCCGAGAGTAACGATACCATTATTTTTAAAGGCGGAAAATGTTTTAAGCAATTAGTAAACGGCTATCCGTTACACACCTTTGCGATGAAAGCAAGTAATAATAAATTGCAATTTCCAACCATTGCTGTGCTTGACGAAAAAGAAAATACATTGGATGTACTAAATGTATTTTTAACTCCAAAGGCGCTAATGCCTATTTTACATTATTTTACTGAAGATAAATTTAAAGTTACCAGTTGGCAAGAATATATCAAAACATACGCAGAGTCTTCCTCAAAAAAATAAGAGGCTGTCCTTTTGTGACAGCCTCTTATATTGGAATCGTTTTTTTTACTTAAAACTCAAACTTATAACCAATACCCTTAATGGTTTTAATAAAATCATCGCCTAATTTTTCGCGGAGTTTTCGGATATGAACATCTATCGTTCTATCGCCCACTACCACTTCATCTCCCCACACTTGTTCTAATATAAACTCTCGTGTAAATACTTTGCCTGGTTTACTTGCTAATAAAGACAATAACTTAAATTCTTTTTTAGGTAATACAATTTCTTTATCCAACTTGTATACCATGTGTTTTTCTTTATCAATGCGAATACCACCTAAATCTATTTGTGCGGTTTGTTGTTGCTCTGGAGCATATCTTCGCAATAATGCTTTGATGCGACTAACAAACACTCGTGGCTTAATAGGCTTATTAATATAATCATCTGCACCAACTTCAAATCCTGCTATCTGAGAATAATCTTCGTTTCTTGCACTTAAAAAAGCAACCATCACTTCCTTCAATGATTTTATTTCTCTAATTTCTCGACAAGTTTCAATACCATCCATTTCAGGCATCATCACGTCAAGTACTATCAAATGTGGAATTTCTTTTTTAGCTAAAGCAATCGCATCTTTACCATTTAAGGCAGTTAAAACTTGATAGCCTTCTTTTTTTAAATTATAACTTAAAAAATCAAGAATATCCTGTTCATCATCAACAAGTAAAATTTTATATAAACTGTTATCTGTACTCATAGGTTGTAATATCGTTACAAATGTACTATTTATGCGCCGAGCTAACGTTAAGTAAATATTAAGAAATACAATGATTTTGTAACGTCACATAATATTAAGATAATATCATCTTATAAACTTTCGAAAGCAATTTCAAATGCTTTTATTGTTTTATCAATGTCTTCGTGTGTATGTGCCTCACTCATAAAGCCAACCTCATAGCCTGAAGGTCCGCTATAAATGCCATTATCAAGCAATGAATGATATAGTACTTTAAAATGTTTCATGCTATCTGCATCAATATCTTCGGCGCAACTAATCGTTTTTTTATCTGTAAATGCTAACCAAAAAATAGAACCCACTGAAAATATTTTAAAGTTATGTTTAGTGTTTTTTGACAAACCAGCAATCAACCTATTTGTTTTAGCTTCTAAATCTTGATAAAAATTGGGCCTCAAGCATTGCGTAAGTTGAGCAATACCAGCAGTCATCGCCACAGGATTTCCACTCAAGGTTCCTGCTTGATATACATTTCCTTCAGGAGAAATAGAACTCATGATTGTTTTACTTGCCCCATAGGCTCCAACAGGGAACCCACCTCCAATTATTTTTCCGTAAGTAATAATATCAGGTTTAATATTATAATAGCCTGCTGCACCACAAAAACAAACTCTAAATCCACTAATTACCTCATCAAATAAAAGTAGAGTATTATTTTTTGTGCAGATATCCCGTAAAAATTGAAGGTATTCTTTTTCTTGTAATAACAAACCATTGTTCGCAGGGATTGGTTCTATAATCACACATGCAATCTCATCTTTAAATTGAGTAAAAGCTTGTTCAACCGCTTCTTTATTGTTAAGAGGAACAACAATGGTTTCCTTAACAAAACTTTCAGGTACTCCCGCAGACGAAGTGTTACCAAAGGTTACCAAGCCGGAGCCTGCTTTTACTAATAGACTATCTGAATGTCCGTGATAGCAACCTTCAAATTTTAAAATTTTATTTCTTCCTGTGTATCCTCTTGCTAAACGAATGGCACTCATTACTGCCTCTGTGCCACTACTTACAAAACGAATTTTTTCGATATAAGAATTAAACGTTAAAATTAATTCTGCTAATTCATTTTCTAAACGAGTAGGGGCGCCAAACGATGTGCCATTTCGCATGGTTTTATCAACTGCATTGAGCACATGATCATTTGCGTGCCCTAAAATCAAAGGTCCCCAGCTTGCGCAATAATCAATATATTCATTTCCATCTGCATCCCAAATATGTGAACCTT
>JAYVDU010000034.1:0-7085 GCA_043749245.1 Bacteroidota bacterium
TTTGAATTAAGTTAGGCTTTTTATGTTGTTAAATCTGACTATACTAAACATCTAGATGTAATATTTTTTTTCTATCTTTTTCCATAGATGAAAAAGAAAAAAAATCTAGTCAAAAATATGCTCTACGCTACTCTCGGAATTCTACGATTTTTACGTTCCGCTATTGCTGCACTAAAATCTTGAATTCTCGATTCACCGCTCCACTGCTCGCATTTTTGACAAACCTACGCTCTTATTCTATTCATCATTCCATGAATATAGAATCTGTTTCGTCCCTTAGAAGTATTTAAAAAGCAACTTAGTTGTATTTGTTTTTTTTACTAAACGTTCAGTGTAGCCTTGGAATTCTTATTAAAGTTAAACTAACCTTACTTAATCGACAATTCCTCTGCTCTACGTTCTGCATTTTGCAGGGCTTCCGCAATCACGCTTCCCATTTGATGTTCATTAAATATTTTTAATGCTGCTTCGGTTGTTCCTCCTTTAGAAGTAACTGATGCAATATATTCATCTAACGTTTTTTGTCCGTTATTAATCAAATGAAACGATCCCAGCATCGTTTGTTTTGCTAAAATAGAAGAAACGTGTTCATCTAAACCCATTGCTATTCCTGCATCTACCAAGTATTTCATAAAATAAAAAAAGTAAGCCGGTCCGCTACCACTTAAAGCTGTTACAGCGTTCAATTGTTTTTCTTCTTTTAAATAAAGTGTTCGTCCTGTGGTCGATAATAAATTTTCAACCAACATCATTTTATCATGAGCTAATTCATGAGAGGCGCTGTAGGCTGTCATGCCCATACTAATTTCTACAGGTAAATTAGGCATGGCACGTACAATTAATGAATGATTTAATTGCGCTTGTATAAATGATATTTCTGTTCCTGCCATAATAGAAAGTACCACACTATTTGGATGAATCGCTTGTTTTAAATCTTGTGCTAAATCTTTGAAATCCTGAGGTTTTACTGCTAATATCACAATATCACATTCTGAGATTAATTTATCGGTAACGGTTACCACCTTACCAATATCCATAGCAGATAAACTCATTTGTCTATCCGAGTTTTTTTCCACCAGTAATAAGTTTTCTTTGCTGGTGATTTTATATCTTAAAAATGAATTGGCGTATATTAATCCCATATTGCCACATCCTATAATTGCTATTTTGTTCATTGTCTTTTTTTGATTTTATATAATAAAAAAAAGAGTGCTTATAACTAATATAAGCACTCCTTTACATTTTCAAGAGATGTAATAATTACATACCTCCTGGCTGTACTGGTTGCCCTTGTTGCTGCTCTGGCGGCATTAATTCTTCCATAGGAACCGTATTGGTTAAACGTGTAGTTAATTTTTTAGCATATTCAACTTGTTTAAACTGTTCTGCTAACATTACTAAACGACGCATAATTTCTTTTGCCTGATCGATCTCTCTGCCAAATGCCGCACGATGAGCGGGTTTTTGAGAACGATATACCTTGTAATCATTTGCATAGATATCAAATAATTTATCAGATAAATCAGTTGCTTTTTTCATTTTACCAATTTGGTAATAACCTGCAATAACGGTGTAAAGCGTTGCTTCGTAACGAACATTCGCATCAGGAATTTTATCTAAACATAAGTCTAATACCTTTTCTGCTTTTTGTTTTTGACCTTTATTGATTAACGCACCTGCTAAAGTTGCCATTTGCATACGCATATTGGAAGCCATACGTGTACAATTTTCATCAAGACTTACACCTTCTTTATCTAAACCACCCCATACAAATTTATTCATGAGGTTATCATACATCACGTCTGTATTTACACGGCCACCTTGAGCCATTTCGCTTTCCGTATTTTTAATTGGCATTAAGCGATACGCTAAACCTTCCAGTTGAAAATAATCTTCTAAACCTAAATATGCTTCGGCACCTGTTGTTACAGCGAAGTATATAGGGCGTTTCCAATTATTATGTGCGATTAAATCTAATACCATTAAATCATTTTTAGTAATGTATTGACGATTAATTTCCCACTTAATATTTTTAACTAAACGACCAGTGTCTTTAACAGCAATTACTTTTTCGCGCATTACCTGCATAGAATCAACGGGTACGTAAAACGTTTTTGAAGGGAAATAATCGTAAGGCTTAGAACCGTAATCTAATTTATTAGCAATATCATCTGATTCAACAAATTCAATCGCTTTTTTCAAATTCATTGGTCCAGTTCCTTTGTCCATTAAATAAACGACTTCGCGTGTACCTTGTACTAATTTATCGGCAGGTATGGTAAATGGCACAGGAGCTGATTCGTATGCCGCACGGCGTGCCTGAGCAATATACCAATCTGTCTGTAATAAACTTAAATTAACAACACGCACATCTGTTCTAATACCTTCTACCTCTTGGGCATACCATAAAGGGAATGTATCGTTATCGCCGTTAGTAAATAATACGGCGTTTGGTGCACAAGAGTTTAAATAGTTTACTGCAAAATCGCGACTCATCGTTCGTTTGGAACGATTATGATCGTCCCAGTTTTGCGAAGCCATAATTGTAGGAATTATTAATCCAACCAAAATGCCAATGATAGCGGCATTTTTAGCATTTGTTTTTTTACTTAAAAAATCGAAAATAAACAGTACACCAAAACCAATCCAGATAGCAAAGGCGTAGAATGAGGCTACATAAGCATAATCACGCTCACGTGGTTGATAAGGGTATTGATTTAAATAAATTAAAACGGCTAAACCATTTAATAAAAAGAATAAGGAAACAATCCATAAATCTTTTTTATCGCTTTGGTATAAAAAAATAAAACCAAAAATCCCTAATATAAAAGGTAAGGCGTAGTAAGAGTTACTCGCTTTATTATTTGAAGTGGAGTGTGGTTCAAATGAAGTATCAGTATCTAAGCGCCAATCATCAAGCCCTTTGATACCTGTTTTCCAGTTGCCTTCCAAAGGATTACCGGTTAAACCTTGTATATCATTTTGACGACCGATAAAATTCCATGCAAAATAACGTAAATACATATAACCAACTTGGTATCTCGCAAAGTAAGTTAAGTTAGCCATAAATGTAGGGATTTGAATTTCTTCCATTTGCCCTGATTGCTCATTCATTTTAGTTTTAGTTTTATGATGAGCCTGAACATCGCCCCAATAGCGATAAGACGACTCATGGTTACCTTGCTGACTCCACATACGAGGAAATACTGTGCAAAATTCTTTATCATAAGCAGGAATCGATTTTTTACGATCGTCAATTACTTTATATTTTTTTGATTTTTCATCTTTTGCATATACAGGTTCGCCATCTTTAAAATTGGTATTATCTGTAGGCGCATTATAATACTGTCCGTAAGTTAAAGGCCAATCCCCGTATTGCTCACGATTTAGATAAGACAACATTGTGATTGCATTTTCCGGATCATTTTCATCCATTGGCGTATTTGCCTGTGAACGAATAATTAAAATGAAGAATGAAGAATAACCAATTATTAATGTCGCAAAAGAAATTAAGATGACATTAAGCGTATTTCCACTTTTGTTTTTTAAAACATGGATGCCATACAGTAAACCGCCTAACACCAAAACTCTTGTAAACATTGCTCCTGGACCATTTCCAGAGATAACAACAATTATCGTAAATAAAATAGCTGTGTAAAATCCTAATTTATAAAACGATTCTTTTTTATTAACGGTGTACATAATTAACGACGTTAACGAAAAGAATAACAGAGCAAAATATACCATTGAGCCTATGTTGAAGCCCATTCCCATTTTATTTACAAAAAACACTTCGTAATCAGCTGCAAATTTTACAATTTTCGGAATCATGATATTTTGGATACCGCCCAACAAAATCAAGGAAATGATACCAGTAATAAAAAACGTTTTCCAAGTGAAAGGATATTTTTTAAAATAATACACAAAGCAAATAGCTGGTATTACTAATAAATTTAATAAATGGACACCGATGGATAAGCCCATTAAATAAGCAATAACAACCAACCAGCGCATAGCGCCAACCGGATTTGTAGTATCTTCTTCGTCCCATTTAAGAATTGCCCAAAACACAACTGCTGTAAAGAAAGACGACATAGCGTATACCTCGCCCTCAACTGCTGAAAACCAGAATGAATCAGTAAATGTATAAGCTAATGCGCCAACTGCGCCTGCGCCTAATACAGCCCATTGTTTAGCAGAGGTGAATTCTTCGCCTTTTTTAACGATAGCTTTCGTTCCCAAACGGGTGATTGTCCAAAATAAAAATAAAATAGAAAATGCGCTACATAGTGCAGACATAATATTAATCATTTTACCTGCCAATGCTGGGTCTCCGCCTGCTAATAAAGCAAAGAAACGACCAACTAATAAAAAGAAAGGTGCTCCGGGAGGATGTCCAACTTCTAATTTAAAAGCACAAGCGATGTACTCTCCACAATCCCAAAAACTTGCTGTTGGCTCAATTGTAGACACATACGTAAATGCGGCGATGGCAAATACGATCCATCCAATAATGTTATTTTGTTTTTTAAACTGCATATTATTTTTTTAAATACGGTAAGTTGCGAATTTAGTCAAAAAAGGTTCTTAAACATTAGTTAATTTATTTTTTATGATTTTTTTGTAAATGAAGATATTTTGCTATTTTTGTCGCCCGAACTTTTACGGAAGTTTAAATTGTCCGATGGTGTAACTGGCAACACGACTGATTTTGGTTCAGTAGAGTCTAGGTTCGAGCCCTAGTCGGACAACGGAAAAAAGAGAGAAACCCTTTGCTAGCAATAGTTTAGGGTTTTTTGTTTAGTAGATTTCCCCACATATTCCCCACAATAGATAAAAAACGCAAATAATAAGCATAAAAAAAGCGGGTGTTTAGTCCGCTTAACTTCAGCACATTCTTTTTTTGTACGCATTAATTGCCACAAAAGAGTATTTTCAAATGATTGTCAAGGCTTAAATTAAGCAATGATTTCAAAATCTTCTCTTAAGAATAACCCGTATGGTAAGGAACCGCCATTAGGATTAACATTTGCAACATAAACAATTTTATAAATACAACTTTCGGTACCAAATTGCTCAGAAATTAATTCGCTTGCTTTATCAAAAGCTTTATTTTCACCAGCAGTATTAATATAGTGACCGCTTTCAGGATGAGAATAGGGAAAACGTATAACATCTGTTATTGTTGTTTCATTTACTATTTCACTGTTTTGAGGCTTTTTTAGTAACTTAATTCTTTTACCAATCAATTTTTTTTGCTCTTTTAACTTTAACTCAAAGGCTTCCATGGCTTTTAGATTTTAAGTAAATGTAACTTAATTATTTATAGATTGTATTTTGATTACATTTGATAAAATTCAACTTTAAATAATGAACACTATGAAAAAAGCAATCCTTTACATTTCTTCGCTATTTTTACTAAACTCCTGTAGTAATATACAAACACAAGGTTCCGAAAATGATTCAACGGAAACGGCAAATTTAATTAGAGGTTGGGGCGTCAATTATAAAGAAAGAATAGATAGTGCCAGTAAAGTAGCTGTAAATGAACAAAAAAAAATACAAAAAGAAGATGAGGCTGCATTAAAGAAAAAATATGGAAAGAGATTTTGGAAAACACACGTTGATCATCCTGAATGGAGTTTAGATTTATGTAAAGACTTATATAATCATAAATATTGGATAGGTATGACTTATGAAATGTTGATTAGCACAAGAGGTAAACCTAATACCGTAAAAACCTCTAATTATGGTAGCGGTAACAACTATCAATGTTGTTGGGATGATTGGAATCCTTCATGTTTTTATTTGGGAAGTGATAATATAATAACATCATATAATTAAATATTAAAATTCGATAGACCTTCATGCAACCACTAGTCATAAAGTCTAATATTAAATTTAATTTACAAACAACATAATCATTAACAATTTAAAACAAAACAATTATGAGCGGAAGTGATACAGTAATAATAATGGTGCTTTTAATAGCAATAATTTTATTTTTCTTATTTAGAGAAGTAAACTGCTGGTATTTTAAAATTAATGAACGAACAAAAATAGCAAACGAACAATTAGAAGTGAGTAAAAAAACCTTGTCAGCAATGGTTAATTTAGAGCTTCAAATCGCAAAATTGACAGAAAAAAAAGAAACTATTTAATACTTTTTAGCCCGCATTTAATAATTTACTGTGTTTTTTAACAAACATTCAAATAGTATAATACTTATTCTAATTCATTTGTTTTGCCATATCCAACACTGAAAACTTGTATCGTTGGGGGTGTAATAAAATCCGATTTAATTTCAGTCGGTATCAACTTAGATGCTAATTTATAGAATTCAGTAGGGTTTTGTTTCGCCCATTCTAACATATTAGTTTTTGCATCGCATTGTAAATTATTAAACGTTTCATGTATAACCTCTTTAATTGCCTTGTTAAGTTTATTTGTTGCTCCCTTTGGTTTTCCTTTAGGGTTTCCGCTTTGTCCTTTTATAAATGCCATTGTATTTTATTGTATTTTAGAATGAATTAATTAAAAATAAAGTTGTTTTTTAGGTTACATTTGGTACATAAGCTACATTTTTGGTAATAGTTTCAATCAAATAATCCGCTAAATCTAAACCGTTGGTTTGTTGTTCGGTGTTTGCTATTCGTTGCAAGTAATCAGATATTGAAACCTCAGCAATGTTCTTAAATTCATTTGCTTTTTGTTGCCATATCTCAAAACCTTTGTTCAAGTCGGGAAACAAAACAACTTTACGACCGATTAGAACTTTGAATTTTTCAATAGATAAGCCGTTAATATTGCCAGCGCTTAACCAAATATAATCAGGCAAAAAGTAACTGCAAATAATAGCCGATTTTTCGCTTTCTACTATTGCAATAGGCTTTGATTTGAATTGATTAATCAAATGTTCACCAAAAAAACATTGCTTTAGTTCGTGTGTATCGGTTAAAATATCTTTATGCACCCAACTAATATGGTCGTATGGTTGCTTAACTCTTTTGTTTGTTTCAATATTGTAAAGCATTATTTTGCCAGTTCTTACAATACCGTTTGCATCTATTTGCCAAAAGATAGTT
>JAYVDU010000035.1:0-2037 GCA_043749245.1 Bacteroidota bacterium
CAAAAAGATGAATTAGGATTGATTGAAGTGCTCGACCACTGTGCTTTTGCGGCAGTTAAGCGTACCAAAATACAAGCCTTATTACAAGCTATTAAAAACGAAAAACTGAAAGGCAAGAGCGCAAAAATTTCGGTGGCGAAATAGAATAGAAATTACTTTTATTAAAAGTATTAATCATTCAATATTTTTTTTATCGAAGTGAGTAATGAAAGATTTAAAAAAGCATATTATATTTTTCTTTTTATTCATAGCAAGTTTTGTTGTTAGTCAGAATGTAAGCATTAGGGTTATAAATAAAACCAACAAGGCCGTGGATTCTTTGAGAGTAAATGGTGTTTTCGTAGGACACTTGGATCGAGATAGTACAACTCAAACTATTTTTTACAAATCTATGCAGTTTGATAGTGGCAATCCCGAATTTATATTAAGTTCTTTTATTGAAAATAAAAATATAAAAAGCAGACCATATATTGGTTGGTGCGGAACCAGTTTAGAAAACAGAAGCGCTGGAGAATATCTTTGTCATTTAAGGTATTTTGAGTCTAAAGCTGACACATTTATCAGACTCGATGTCTACTTTTCAAAACCGAAAAATAAATAGAAAAGGGAAGGCGTTTTAAATCAAATATTACATCAATTGAAGCCTTTGTTGTAATTATCTTCAGTATAATCAAGAAACTCACCACCTTTCCTTAGCATACACCAATCTAATATAGGGTAATACATTGAATTATATTTTGTGTGATTTTCGTTTTTTAACAATTTGGTAACATTAGAATTACATAAAGCTAATATTAGGGCAATTATTTTGCATTCAATTAATATAAACTATACATTAAATGAGAGCAATATTTACAATAGTATTAACCCTAGGGTTTTATTTAGCAACTTTTTCCCAATCAACTGATTCTAGAGAAACCGTGAGCCGAAATTCTTTTTGGACAGAAACAGTTATTAATGGAGTGATTAAAAATAAGCTTAAATGGCAAATGGATTATCAATACAGAAGAACGTCTGACCCAGCTGATTTATCAGGAAAAACAGGCTATTCAAGCAGTATGTTTAAAAACGATTTTCAACATGTTTATAGGCCGTGGATACACTACCAATTAAATGAAAATATACGATTTTCACTATCTCCGTTTGGATTTTGGGAATCATATACTAGTTCTGTAGAAAGCGGCACCACTAGAAAAGTTCAACCAGAGTATAGAATTTGTCCTCAAATAACGTTTACTAACAAAATATTTAATAATAGAGTAATAATAGATCAAAGATATCGTTATGAGTTTAGATATTTAGGTACAAAAGTAACAACGGATAAACCAGAATTTACAGATTATCAATTAGGGACAGATTATCCAGATGCAGGTAGAAAAATGCGAATGAGGTATTTTTTAAGAGCCATCGTTCCATTAAATCACAAAACGCTAGAAAACAATACATTTTATATTATAGCGTGGAACGAAATAATGTTAGGTCTTGGAAACAACACAGCAAATGATAAAATATGGGATCAAAACAGAACCTTTTGTTTATTAGGATATAAGCCAAAAATGGATTTCCCTATGCGTTTTGAAATTGGCTATGGTGTTATATATAAAAACACTTTTACAAGTAGTATAAATAGCGCAGGACAATTATATGAAACGGGTAAAAAAATCGAAAAAAACAATATTTTACAAGTTTACGTCATATTCGAAAACTTCAATAAATTATTCAGTTTAAAAAAGGATAAAAAAGAAGCTATGCCTGCAGATCCTTTAAAACAATAAGCCAAATTAATAAATATATTCCATTTAAAGTATGTGGGATATATTTTGCTTTTAAATAGTATATTAACATTAGCTTAACATACTAAAAAACAATACAACTTACTTTTACAAGAAAAATAAAAATTTATGACAACAACTTTAATTATCCTTTTAGTCATATGCTTAGTGTTAGCATGCACATTCGAATTTGTAAACGGTTTTCACGATACTGCAAATGCTGTAGCAACTGTTATTTATACTAACTCTATGAAACCAACAACCG
>JAYVDU010000036.1:0-2036 GCA_043749245.1 Bacteroidota bacterium
CAATTACGCGATTTTGTATATGTAAAAGATTTAATTGATGTGTTGTTTTTTGCGATGACTCATCCATTGAAAAACGGCATTTATAATTTAGGAAGCGGAAAAGCGCGTCCGTTTTTAGATTTAGCGAAAGCCACATTTAAAGCGTTAAACAAAGAACCTAACATTGAATTCATTGATACGCCTATTGATATCAGAGACAAGTATCAATATTTTACAGAAGCGAATATGCAAAAGTTAATTGCCCAGGGATATACGAAACCATTTACAAGCCTTGAAGATGGCGTTAAAGATTATGTACAACATTATTTAGTGGGTAAAAAGTATTTTTAGTTTTCTTGATTATTTCGCAAGAGCAATAACTTCCGCAAAAGCCGAAGCTAAGTGCCCAAATTAAATTTAGATTCTGTTATTCGGTCGTGCTATTTTTTCACAAATGTTTCTACAACGCCTTCAAACTCTAACGTCAAGTTGTCAATAATACTTTGAGTATTTGTATTAAATGTTATTGTATAGCTGCCTAATTGGTCATTAAAAGATGTTTCAAATTTGTCAAGACTAATTTGTGTTATAGGCTCATTGAATAATTTATAAGTAAAATTGAGCTTTTTGTCTATTAGTTTTATTTCAATTATACCATATCCCGGATGTTCATATTTACCAATATAATTAATTAAATTTTTTGATAGTTTAATATTTTCTTTTTTTGGATTATTTAAATTTGATGCTACTTGATTTTCAAATTGTTTCTTTGTTCTTTCAAAAACACGTTCGTGCCATTGAGTTTTATTTAGTCCTAAAAACACATCCGCAATTTCAAGTTGTAAATAGCTTGCTATTTTATGGTCTGCTGAGTTGGTAAGAATAATAATACCTAAACTATCGTCTGGAAATAAAGTAATTTGCGACCTGAAACCATTTATTGCGCCATCGTGTTCGGTCATAAAATGGTTTTTATAAGTAGTCATAGTTCTTCCCATACCATATAATACATAAGATAATTCTTTATCTCTGATTGAATTTGAACTAATATTAAAGGGTTTCATTGTTTCTTGAATTACAGAACTTGGAATTACTTCAATGTTATTGTATTTGCCTTTAGATAGTTGACAAATAACCCAATGAGATAAATCAACTACGTTTGAATTTATACCATTTGCGGGCCTTGACGCTTGAGTTTGTCTATAATATCCAATTGTCTTTTTGTATAAAATCTGTTTTATATGGTTTAGCGAAATCAGAAGTTTTTTCAATTTCTTCGATTGAAAAAACAGTACTAAACATTGACAATGGTTTAAATATGTTTTCCGTTAAATATTCCTCCCAAGTTTTTCCTGTTTTTATTTTTATAATTTCTCCAAGAGCTATATACATAAAATTAGAGTATACAAAGCCATCTCTAAGTTCTGCAACAGGCACTAAATACTTAATACGCGCAAATACTTCTGATCTTGAAAAGTTTGAACCATACCATATTGCATCATTACCTGAAATTCCAGTTCTGTGGCATAACATGTCTCGTAATGTAATGTTGCTATTTAAGTTTTGATTTTTAAACTCTATCTCTGGAACAATCGACTTTATAGGCTTATCATATTCTAGTTTATTGTCATCGACAACCATACCAATAGCTGTAGACGTAAATAGTTTTGAGTTTGATGCTATTGGAAATAATGTTTTTGGTGTTACTGGCAATTTGTTTTCAAGGTCTCTGTAGCCAAATCCTTTAGCGTAAATTAATTTCCCATTTTTAATTATACCAACTGCACAATCAGGAACTTGCCAATCGGAAATTATTTTCTCTACTCGTTGGTCTAAAACACTAAAAGTGTCTATTTGTCCGAAAAGAAAAGTTGGTAATAGAAGTAATATCAATAGTCTACTCATAGATTTTGTTTGGTTGTTGTCCTGGCGCATTACCTATAAATCACAAATAACCACCACTCTTAATTCAACTGCTTCCATAGCATATCTTTCAATTGCATAATGTTGTAGCCCGATTGTGAGGAAAAGAAAATGTAAGGAATTTTAAATTTACC
>JAYVDU010000037.1:0-7032 GCA_043749245.1 Bacteroidota bacterium
TAAAAACACAACGTATTTAAAATTAATTATTAAAAATGATTTGGGTTATGGCAGAACCTGTTCCCTTGTACTTTATTCAACTAAAAAACAATATTACACGAAGTCGATTACGTTACAACGTATCGATAAAACGTCGGCATATTTTTTATTGGAAATAAATTCCAATTACTTGAAAACCATTGCGGATAATGGTTTAACATCAATCGTGTTTTGTGAAAACTCAGAATTTGTAATTCCTAAATCAGATTCGGAATTAGTGAAACAGGGAGCTACTTGTTTTTATGATGCGGTGATGGTGAAGTAGACCTAAACTATTTTTCTATTTAATATGTTGTCAAGCGAAGAGTTAAATTGTCGAAGTCATGCTGAACTTGTTTCAGCATCTCATTAGACCCTGAAACAAGTTCAGGGTGACGGAATAGTGTCACATCGTCCCGATAGCTATCAAGCGAAGTCGAGATATACTAATTAGTTATCGCACTTCGACTACGCTCAGTGCGAGATTAGACTATTTAATTTTAGTAATAGCTTCAATGGTTTTCAAAGAAATGATATCCCAGTTAAACTGCGTTTTTACTAACTCTAAGGACTGTTGTTTTTTTGAAGCCAAGGTTGAACAGATTAATGCATCATACATCGCATTAAGTAATTGCGCTTGATTCAATGGTTCTATCAGCCACCCATTTTTAGCACTTACCATAGCCGATATAGCGCCAACGTTAGTAGCGATAATGGCTAAACCGCTTGCCATGGCCTCTAAAATTACATTTGGAAAACCTTCGCTCCAACTAGGACATACTAATACATCCGCTTGTTGTAAGATCTGCTTGATGTGTTTGCTGTCTCTTAATTCGCCATGATAAATGATACAAGGATGCTTAAATTTAAGCTCTTCCGGAATGGGCCCTATAAATTCAAATTGAAAGATCTGTTTTTGAGAAATGAGTTGTTCTATTGATGTGTTTAATTCAACGATGCCTTTGCGTCTTTCAGCCCTTCCTAAAAAAACAAATTTGGTAAAGGATTCAGTATGAGAGGCAATGGTGGGGCTAATGAAATCAACTTCTACACCTGATGGTATTTCGATAATTTGGTTAGGATTTACACCTATAGCTTGAATAATAGAAGTAATCTTTCCTCCGTAAGAAAAAACAACATCGGCTTGTTGCGATATTTTTTTGACAAACGATTTTAATAATAGTTGTTGCAATTTAGCTTTTACTTCGGGCGCTATTTGAAACATTTCGTAGCCATGGAAATTAACCCCAACAGGGCAGCAGCTAATGGTGCCTTTGTGTTTTTCTGAAATTAATTTCCAACCACTAAAGCCTTTGGTATAAATAAAATCATAGTTCGATAACTGCGATTTAACGGCCTTAAATGCTAAACAGGAGTACTTGTACGATTTGTAAATATAATGCCCCGGAAACTTAACTGATGTGGGAAATTGAATAACAATGGAATTGATATACTGTTGTTCTTCCTTTGTAAAAAACTCTAACAGTTTGATATCGAAATCAGAATGATTGTAATGTATTAAGTCAACCTGTATATGGTGTTTGGCAAAATACTTAGCTAAGTAAAAGGAATGCTTTTGCATGCCTCCGATAACGTAAGGCGAAATTCCATCGGTTATTAAGGCAATTCGCATTGGCTGAAGTAAATTATTTATCGTAAGGATATTTCACGTACGTTACTTTAAAATAAGGTTTGAAGGCTAAATTATTTTTGCCCCCAATAACTACCCGGTCAGATCGGTTATCTCTTCTAATCACAGTAGATTTGCTAGGCGTGGCGTTTACCAGATAAAAGCCATAATTCACTATTTTTTTAGTTATAATTTGTTGCATTTGACGGGCAATATTAAATACATACTGCTTGTTTGTTGGATCGTAATTTCCGCCATATTTCACAAAGTCAGAAGCTTCTAATTGGTCTATTACCAACTCTTCTGTGCCATCGGCAGATGAGGCAATTAAGGCTAAATTAGCAGGCACTCCATAATACGTCTTAAGGTTTGAATCATCTATTTTAATAATAAGTTCAGCACGATTAATAGAAACGTTTACTGAATCTGCGAAATGTTGTATAGTTGGTAAATACACTCTCACTCTTGTGCCACCAAAACTGTTTAAATAAACATTTGTATTTCCCTTTGCTGTATCTCCGCTCATTTGTGAAAACAAATTTTGCGCGGCACCAGAAGCATAGTTATGTTCAATATGATTAAATCGTAACGCATCATTTCCTCTAAAGGTAAATAAAGCACTTTGTCCTTTACTGCTTACCGAGGTTCCATTATGGTAATATAATTTTACACCAGATAAATCATCGTCCAAGTCAAATCGACGAATAGAACCGCTGCCTGCACTACCAATAGGGTTTGTAGCGGAAATACAGAAGCCCTTATAAGCATTTTGAAACGCTGTATTATTAGTAAGGTTGGATTCTGTTTGAAGAAGGTATTGAGCGAAATTATAATCCAAAGGAAGTATAAGGCAATATGCCCCACTTCTTACTCTTATTTTTCCTCCAAAGTTAATATTACTATTAGCTTTTGCAGCGATTGAGTTAGAATGATAGGCCGAATCTGTAATGAGTTTATCATTCAATAATTGAACATTAAAATTTAACGTAGTACTGGTATCCCCTGCAAATTGGCCTACAAAGCGAATAACCAATTCGGCGGAATCAAGAATAGGATTAACGCCAAAAGATACGTTGGTTAAATTATTAGAAATTGAAAAATTAGTATAAATGCTAGCATCTGTTGTTCCAAAGATGGGATCCTGAGTGCTACCTAAAAATTTATATTGATCATTGTAACTTCTTACGTAGTTTACTTTTTGGGTGTGCATATACAGGGAGGTAGAGTCTGTAATGGTTACACCTAATAAATCATTTGAAGGCTGAACGTCTAATCCTAAAATACTATTTGTGTCTTGTTTTTTACACGAGAAAAAAAGGATTAAACCTGAAATTAAGAAGCTTATAAAAAGTTTGTTCATATATAAATTTAAAAACGCATAATTACTTAAAATTATGCGTTTAAAATAGTTAATTTATTACAATTATCATTAATCTGCTAACACTGTGCTATCTTCCAATACCAGGTCATAAAATTCGTTATAAGCATCAGCATATTCTGCTTCGCCTTTGAATTCTAATACGGGTTTACCTGATTTTTTAGCGTATTTTACTAATTCTTCATTTATTTTTTCGCTACCATAAGAAATACCATCAGAATGGTCAATCGCTAATTTCATTAAATTAACATAAGATGCATCTTCAATGTGTTTTAAATCTTTTTTAGTAACACCATCAATAATCGCTTTATCAATAATTTTTTTATTTAAAACCTTTGTATATTCTTCATCATAAATGGTAAATATAACTTTAGCTTCCGCAAACAAAGGATCTTCAATAAATGCTTTTTTGACGTATAAAGGCGTAAGCCCTGTAAACCAGCCTTGGCAATGAATAATATCGGGAGACCAGCCTAATTTTTTAACTGTTTCAATAACACCACGGTTAAAAAACACCAAGCGCTCATCATTATCATCAAAATATTTTCCTGTTGCTTTATCAGTTAAAGTAGCTTTACGGTGAAAATAATCATCATTATCAATAAAATAAACTTGCATACGAGCCGTTGGGATAGATGCAACTTTAATAATTAAAGGATGATCGGCATTATTAATAACGATGTTCATTCCTGATAAACGAATAACCTCATGTAGTTGGTGACGTCTTTCGTTAATATTACCATACTTAGGCATAAAAGTTCTTATTTCTTTACCTCTTTCTTGAATGGCCTGAGGTAGTCTTCGAGCTATTTTTCCAATATGGGTTTCATCTAAATAAGGAGTAATTTCTTGCGACACAAATAGAACTCTGGCTTTTCTCATACAATTTAGTTTAGGTAAATATTAAATTAAGAACATACAAAAGTAATAAAAAAAAAGCCATATATCAAAGTATTATTTAGCTTTGAAGCGATTTATTTACAAAAACAGCTCTATTATGCAGGTATTTCAACAAATTTCTGAAATAAAAACATATATTTCGTCTCAAAAACAACAGCATAAGACTATTGGTTTTGTTCCAACAATGGGCGCCTTGCATCAAGGGCATATTTCTCTGATCAACGAATCAAAAAAAGTTTGTGATATCACTGTTTGCAGCATCTTTGTTAATCCTACTCAATTTAATAATGCGAATGATTTAACGCATTATCCTCGCACACCTGAAGTTGATAGGCCATTATTAGAACAAGCTGGTTGCGATGTGCTGTATATGCCTGATGTGAAGGATATTTATCCTACAACCGATACGCGACAATTTAATTTTGGATATATTGATACAATTTTAGAAGCTGAACATCGCCCAGGACATTATAATGGAGTAGGGCAGGTGGTGAGTATTTTACTGAGGGGTATTGAACCTAATAAAGCATTTTTTGGTAGCAAGGATTATCAGCAAGTAATGATTGTGAAAGCTTTAGTGAAGCTATTGAAACTTCCTGTAGAAATTATTTCTTGTCCCATTTTACGTGAAGACGATGGATTAGCAATGAGTTCGCGAAATATGCTTTTAACACCCGAAGAAAGAAAGATTGCATCATTGGTTCCAAAAATGATGGAAGGCGCAAGGGATATCGCTAAACAAATAGGAGTGAGTGACGCAAAATTATATATACATAATGAGGTTGCTCAAGTTCCCATCATGAAATTGGATTATTATGAAGTATGTGATACTGAAACATTAGAACCTTTAACTGCTTTAAAGCCCAATCAACCAGCCATTTCGCTTATTGCCGTATTTGTTGGTAACATTCGGTTAATTGATAATTGGATGATCAATTAGTTTCAGCTAAAATATTATTTTTGAACTTTTTTAAACTTTAAAACTTATGTCGACTATAAAACCTGAAGATTTTTTTAAAAACGTTATTTCTCACAGTAAGGAGTATGGCTTTATTTTTCCTAGTTCCGAAATTTATGACGGCTTAAGCGCAGTGTATGATTATGGACAAATGGGCGTTGAGCTCAAAAAAAATGTTCGTGATTATTGGTGGAAGGCAATGGTGCAAATGCACGAAAACATTGTAGGTTTAGATGCTTCTATATTTATGCATCCAACTATTTGGAAAGCAAGCGGACACGTAGATGCCTTCAATGACCCATTAATAGATAACAAAGACAGTAAAAAGCGTTACAGAGCCGATGTGCTAATTGAGGAACACGTTGCTAAGATTGAAGATAAAATTAATAAGGAAGTTGACAAAGCAGCAAAACGTTTTGAGAACTTTGATGCAGTCATGTTTAAGTCAACAAACACACGCGTTGTAGAGTATCAGCAAAAAATAGATGAAATCAATGCACGTTTTAAAACAGCATTGAATGATAATAATTTAGAAGAAGTAAAACAGATCATCGTTGATTTAGAAATTGTTTGTCCGATTAGTGGTTCTAAAAACTGGACAGATGTTCGTCAGTTTAACTTAATGTTCAGTACCTCTATGGGTGCGGTAACAGACGAATCGAACATTATTTATTTACGACCAGAAACAGCACAAGGTATTTTTGTAAATTACTTGAATGTACAAAAAACAGGTCGCATGAAAATTCCTTTTGGTATTGCACAAACAGGCAAAGCCTTTAGAAATGAAATTGTAGCTCGTCAGTTTATTTTCCGTATGCGTGAGTTCGAACAAATGGAAATGCAATTTTTTGTGCGCCCGGGAACTGAAATGCAATGGTATGAGTATTGGAAAAAGGCTCGATTGAATTGGCATTTATCTTTAGGCTTAGGCGCTGAAAAATACCGCTACCACGATCATTTAAAGCTAGCGCATTATGCAAATGCAGCTTGCGATATAGAACATAACTTCCCTTTTGGATTTAAAGAATTAGAAGGAATACATTCTCGTACCGATTTCGATTTAAAACAACACGAACAATTTTCAGGTAAAAAATTACAATACTTCGATCCTGAATTAAACGAATCGTATGTGCCTTATGTAGTTGAAACATCGGTTGGTTTAGATCGTTTGTTCTTATCTATTTTATCCTCTGCTTTAAAAGAAGAAGTATTAGACGGAGGTGATACAAGAACTGTATTAAGTTTACCTTATGCGTTAGCGCCCTATAAAGCAGCTATTTTCCCGTTAGTTAAAAAAGACGGCTTACCAGAATTAGCTGAAAAAATCATGAAAGATTTAAAGTTTGATTTCATGGTGGCTTATGATGAAAAAGATACAGTAGGAAAACGTTATAGACGCCAAGATGCTATCGGTACGCCTTTCTGCATCACCATCGATCATCAAAGTTTAGAAGATAATATGGTTACTATTCGTAACAGAGATACGATGAAACAAGAGCGTGTAGTTATTGATACCTTACATGCGTTTTTAACGCAGCATACGAGTTTGCATAGTTTACTGAAAACGCTTTAGGTTTATGTTTTAATTTTTTTTCTTGAGACTTTCATTAATAAATTATTTATTTTATTGTATGTTTTTGAAGGAAGTAATGGTTCAATTAATTGCGCTATGTAATTGTTTGGTGATTTTTCATTAATTCCAAATTGTTTTGGTTCGGACGGGGGATGGATATATGTGCCAAAAATAATATCCATTAATGGAGAAATATTAGCATAATTACCGGCATCTCTTTCAATATCATGATGCCAATGGTGTAACTCAGGAGAGCCTATTATCATGCGCAAAGGGCCAAGTGGTAATTTCACATTTGAATGAATATAAATTGCCCAAATTCCTCTAAAGGCAATTAACCCTATAAGAGTTTCTAAAGGGAAACCCAAAATAAAGGCAGGCAAATTTATTAATCCAATGGTATAAATCGAGTCCAATGGATGTTCTCGATGAGCAGCCAACCAATCTAATGTTTCAGCACTATGATGTACTTTATGAAAACGCCATAAAAAACCTACTTTGTGTTGCAAACGATGCCCCCAATAAATTATAATATCACTTAAAATTACAACTATAAATGCTTGAATCCACCATGG
>JAYVDU010000038.1:0-2031 GCA_043749245.1 Bacteroidota bacterium
TAATATATAAATAGTCCAAACCACATAGATTACATAGTTCACATAGAATGCTTATTTAACCTATGTTTCCTATGTGCCTATGTTGTTCAAAATGGACTATGTATTAACATAGTTGGTATTAAATAGATGGAATATAGCCATGTGAGTTTTACCTTTTACAAATTAGTAGTTTACGAAAACAGTTCATCACATAGTTAATCAACTTAAGAAGTCTTATACGTTAGATGTAAGAGCGCTTTCTTTAATGCGCATAGGCATAGCGCTTATCTTATTAACTGATTTATTTATTCGCTCACTTTCTATCAAAGCATTTTTTACAGATGAAGGAATTTTACCATTATCAATTTTAAAAAGTTCCAATTGGAATCCGTATTACTTTTCTTTTCACGCTATGCATGGCGAGTTGTGGTGGCAAGTTTTATTATTCAGTATAAACGCTCTTTGTATTGTATTGCTATTAGTGGGTTACAGAGCAAGACTCTTTACGTTCATTTGTTGGACTTTTTTAGTATCTATCCAAAATCGTAATCCATTTATCCTACAAGGTGGCGACGAGCTACTCCGCATTATTTTATTTTGGGGTGTGTTTTTACCATGGGGCGAACGGTATTCTGTACAAAAAACATCTGCCTACCCTAACGCTTATTTTTCTTTGGCCAACGTTGGGTATCTATTTTTAATAGCTTCTGTTTATATTTTTTCAGCCTTACTTAAAACATCTGCCGAATGGCATAGTGACGGAACAGCCTTATACTATGCTCTGAGCCTTGATCAAATGCGTTTGCCCTTTGGCACCTTCCTTTATCAATTTCCAAATTTGCTTACTCACCTCACTCGTGCTGTTTATTATATAGAATTGTTAGCTCCGTTTTTATTGATATTACCTTTCGTGCCAAGTAAAGTAAGAGTCATTGGTATTTTTAGCATAGCCTTATTACACATCGGCTTTTTTCTTTCATTATATGTTGGTCTATTTTACATCATTGGCATTGTGTCCCTTATAGGCTTATTACCGGGCAATTGCATCAATTGGTTTGAGCGTACCTTTTATAAAAACAACGTAACACTTATTGAGATAGATGCAAATCAACAAAAGTCATCTATCATATCAGATATACTGTTTACACTTAAAACATGGTTTATTGTATTTATTATAAGTTATTGCCTGATGCTTAATTTAGGAAACGTGAAAGCCTTTCCATACGTGATGGAAAGCTATTTGGCTAAATATGGTACGATGTTAAGATTAGAACAAAATTGGGGTATGTTTGCGCCTACTATTCTTAAAGACGATGGATGGTTTGTATATAGTGGTTATACCACTGGCGGGAAATTTATTGACATTAAACATAATACAGATTCAGTCTCTTACGTTAAACCCAAACATATTGTAACCGAATATGAAAGCGACCGTTGGCGTAAGTATGGCGAAAATTATGTGTTTAACAACAACAATCATATACGACCATTTTATTGCAAATACTTAATTAATAAATGGAATACAGAACATCCTGATAAACACATTATCGACTTATCCATTTTTTACATGAAAGAATATAGCTTACCAAACTATGGCACTAAGCCTATAGAGAAGTTAGCACTTTGTAATTGCCAGGATAAGTAGGGTTCACTCAAAAACTTAATCATCTTTTTTACATTTTTTTCCTTGACGAAAAAAAGTAACAAAAAAAGTCAAGCCAAAACGCCAAATCCATTTTTCGTCGCACAAAATGCCTTCGCTTAGCCTCCCGAAAAATTAGGATTTCACACCGTTTTGGCAAAACCCACCGCACACTTACCAATATAAATATTAGTTTGCTAAAAATAGATGCAAGGGTTTTGTGGAATTACTTTTAAATACCATGCGCTTAAAATTAATATAACCTTTGTAGGTTATTGATTTTACTAAATTTTTAATAAAATGAGCGAACCCTAATTAGAGTTTCCTCAGAAACTAAAAAATCGAGTAATATCAATACTTTTAAGGTGTTTTCTATAAATCATCTGCAAGGCAAATAGTTATAAAACGTT
>JAYVDU010000039.1:0-19715 GCA_043749245.1 Bacteroidota bacterium
TATGATAGAAGACATAATGTAAACTTAGTTGGAACTTATACGTTTGGTAAAAAACGTAATTTAGATTTCAGTATCCGTTGGAATTTTGGTTCAGGTTTCCCTTTCACACCAACGCAAGGATACTATCCACAAATCGATTTTAATAACCAATTTACATCTAATTACACAAACAGTAATGCTACTTTGGGATATGTACCAGGCGATTATAACTCGCAACGTTTACCAGATTATCACCGAATGGACGTGAGTATTAAATGGTTTTATGATATCAATACACATACCCGTTTTGAAGTAAACATTGGTGCTACAAATGTGTATAATCGTCAAAATATTTTTTACTACGATCGTATCAAAAACAAACGTGTTAATCAATTACCAATCTTACCAAATATTAATTTGAGCATTAAGTTTTAATAATTTAGATGATATAAACGTAGTTTAAAATTAAAAAATTAATTTATGTCATTGAAAAAACCAATAACTTTGCTCCAAAAACAAAATTAAATGGCTTTTAAAATTTATACTAAAACAGGAGATAAAGGATTAACAGGGTTAATAGGTGGTACACGTATTCCAAAATATGATATACGTATTGAAGCTTATGGTACTGTTGATGAATTAAATTCTTATGTTGGTTTAATTAGAGACCAAGCTATTGATGAAAATTCTAGGACAGTTTTAATTGAAATTCAAGACCGTTTATTTACGATAGGCTCTTTATTAGCTGCTGATCCAGAAAAAAATAAAATGGTACTTCCGCAAATTTTAGAGTCTGATGTTGAGTTATTAGAAAAAGAAATTGATGCAATGAATGAGCATTTACCTGAAATGAAATTTTTTGTATTACCAGGCGGACACACAACCATTTCTTTTTGCCACATAGCACGTTGTGTTTGCCGTAGAGCAGAAAGATGTGTGTTACGTTTAAATGAAGAGCATCATGTAAATGAATTAACATATAAATACTTAAACCGCTTATCTGATTATTTATTTGTATTATCAAGAAAATTAGTGATAGATCATAATGCTATTGAAACTCCTTGGAAACCTCGCATGTAATGCACTCTCCTAAAGACATAGTGGATATGATGATGGCTAAAGATTATTTTAGCCAATGGTTAGGCTTAAATATTTTAGAAATAAAAAAAGGTTCATGTAAATTACAAATGACAATTCGTAAGGAAATGCTTAATGGGCATGGAACAGCGCATGGAGGAATTACGTATTCATTTGCAGATAGTGCGTTGGCTTTTGCTTCTAATTCTCATGGACAAAAATCTGTATCTATAGAAACATCTATTTCACACATTAAGCCTTTAGTAGAAAATGACATTATTATAACAGAAGCTGTAGAAGAAAGTTGTTCTAATAAAATCGGAATTTATACGATTAAAGTGTACAAAGGCTCAGATGCCTCTTTAGTAGCCTTATTTAAAGGAACGGTTTATCGAACGAGTAAGGCTTGGTAAGTTGTTTTATAAAAATTACCTTTACCACATTACACTTTTACATTAAGTATAAAGTTGAAGTTATACATTTAAAAAATTGTTGTTATGAAAAATATAAAAAAGAGTTTTGCTTTAATTTTAATTGTGTTAGTATGTAGCTCATTAAATAGCTTGGCGCAACATGGTGGTGGTCACGGCGGTGGTGGTCACGGCGGCGGACAGGGAGGAAATCACAAAAATAGAGGAGGAGGAATGGTTATCCAAAATAATCGTCATCCAAATAAAGTTATTGTTAGAAGCATGTATCGTCCTAATAAAATAGGGGTATTTCATCCTTATTGGGGTATGAAAAAAAACTTTAATCGTCGTTGGGTTTATTTTCCTCGCTATAATTTTTACTGGGATAACTGGAGAAATTGTTATATGTATAGAAATGGAACTGTTTGGATAACCAATACCACACCACCTCCTGTTATCGTTAATATTAATATTGATAATGAGAAACATTATGAATTAAAAGAAAATGATGATGATGTAGATGATGTATATAAAACAAATGACTCACATCAAACAGAGTATAAACCTGAGTAGTTTATTCTTCTAAACTGTATATTACTAAACCACTTCTCATCTTAGGCTCTACCCAGGTTGTTTTTGGTGGCATAATATTGTTTGTGTCAGCAATCCATTTCAAATGCTCCATCGTAACAGGAAATAAGCCAAATGCAATTGCGGCCTTGCCTTCATCTACCTGTTTTTTTAGCTCTGAACTACCACGAACTCCTGGCACAAAGCCAATGCGCTTATCAGTCCTTAAATCACTGATGTTAAAAATAGGCGACAAAATATATTTTGTTAATATGGCCGAATCAAGGCTATCAATAGGATCTTTTGGGTTGTAAATAGATTCTTTTACCTCTAACGAATACCATTTATTATCCACATACATAGATAGTTGATGTTTTTGGGAAGGTTTAAAATCGTTAGCTGCTATTTCGGTAATTGTAAAATGAGTTTGTAATTGATTTATAATTTCTTTTACAGAAAGTTCGTTCAAATCCCTAACAACGCGGTTATAATCGTAAATTTTTAAATGTGTTTCTGGGAAAAAAATACCTAAGTAATAATTAAAAGCCTCCTCGCCTGTGTATGATTTGCGTGTGCTCCTTCGTAATTTACCCAAAAGAGTGGCAGATGCAGAGCGATGATGCCCGTCGGCAATATAAATATTTGGAATTGTCGCAAAACGTTCCATCAAAAGTTTTACATTCTTTTTATGATTAATTACCCATACTGTGTGGCGTACTTTATCAGCTGTTGTGAAATCGTAATCAGGACGCGTAGTGGCTATTTCATCCGAAAGATTATCAATAGCGGTATCATTAGGGTAGCAAAATAAAACAGGTTCTGCATTAAATTCACAAACTTCTAAATAATCTTTTAATTTTTCTTCGCGTTGAGTCAGTGTTTGTTCATGAATTTTAATAACGCCATTCATATAATCATCAATACTTGTACAAGCAATGATACCTATAAATTCATTATCTTCTTTTATTTGTCGGTATAGATAATAGCAAGGGGTTTCATCTCGTAAAAAAACTTTTTCTCGAATAAATTTCTTGAAATGATTTTTCACTTTGAGCAATCGTTCTTTTGATCCTGGCTTAGTTCTTACTCCATCATCAAAATCAGGGTTAATAACATGTAAAAAAGAATAGGGATTTCCAGAAAGTTTGTCTCTTAATTCCGAAGGATTATAGCCATCTAGAGAGCGTGAAGCTACTAAATGAACTTTGTCATTTTGCGGACGAATTGCCTTAAACGGAATAACTGTTGCCATACTTAAAATACGAATTTAAATATAGGGGATTTTGGTTTACATAATACTAAAAATGTTAAATACTGAAAATAATTATACCGAAGTATGAGTATTAGGTTATTAAATGCGCTATCTTTGTTTTTATAAATAACTGAATAGTTCTTTAACATTATGGGTCCGACCGGTTTTGACAGCGAGCGCGGTTGATAAGTAAGCAGGTGGTGCGTTGTGGATATGGCACCTTAAAATCAACTCTCAAACTTTTATTCGGCGAAGAGAATTCTTACGCTATGGCTGCTTAGTCCAAGACTAACCAACCTTTGCAATCCTCGTAGCATCGTTGCTTAGCGACGAGATTATTGCATCATAAATTAGCAACTTGTTTTAGAGATGATGTTATCTAAAGCAATATTAGCATCTACGTGTATGTTTGGTTTGAAATTATGCCTGATGTATGCCGACAATCAAATAGTTTCTAAACTTAGTAGAAAGCTTATTAATTCCTTGTTTGGACGAGAGTTCGAATCTCTCCGGATCCACCAAAGCGGAATACTTGATATTTAGTATCGGTATTCCGCTTTTTATTTGACTTATTTTCTGCTGTTGACAAGCCATCCAGAGGAATGCCTGATTTATATTTTCGGTTCGAACTGTGTCATTTCTCTTATTATAGTTCAATCCTTTAGGGAACAGTAAATATTGCAATCTAACCTTTCTCTTCCATCCTCCAGAAGCCCAAATTTTAGTGAAGTTTAACGCATTTTCAAGGGCTAAATCTATCACTTCTTCATGGTTCGAACATTTGCTCTCTAGCTTCTGTAATTCTTTCAATATTCCAACCTTTTCCTGCTTATATTTCTCAACGTATTTTACGTATAAATCCTGTTTTAATTCTTCTGTTACGTAACGTTCTTCTAACCGCTCTAACTTATGTTCTATATCTTGATAGGTAGCCTTTATTTTCTTTTTATTTTCTTCAGCTTCCTTTGTTAAACCGCTTATGGTTAATTTCATTTGCTCTCGAATTAAAGGAGCAAATTCTTCTTTTATCGTAAAATACGATAGCACCTCGTCAAATGTTTTATGTAAAGATTCTGCTGACTTATTATTGCCACAACCTTTCGTTCTGCATTTGTAATACCATTTGTTTTTTGCTTTTACGACATAACCAGTCATAGAGCCGTTACAGTGTTCACAACGTAAAAATACTTTCATCGGCACACATTCTTGTTCTGGTATCCATTTAAAGCCATGTGAGTTTTGTTTTTGTACTTCATTTACTTTTAGGAATATTTCTTTGGAGATAATCTTTTCGTGTACACCTTCAATTAATTTACCTTCCAATAAGTTGTGCGCTATTAAACCACAGTAAAATGGATTCTTAAAAATACGGGACATCATTTGAAACGTTATTTTTAAACCAAGCTTGGCTAACTTTTGACGACACTCTTCATTATTCATTCCTTCGTTAGCTTTCCACAAAAAAGCTTTACGTATCAGTTTGCCTTCATTATTTATAACTAATTTACGTTTACTACCTTCATAGGTTGCATCATATCCCTTCATTACTCCATGACACCACTCACCTCTACTAAGAGCTTCTTTAATCCCTGATACACATTTCTCTTTTCTTACCTGATTATCATAGTGAGAAAATATCATTTGTATGTTTTGTTGAAAATCTCCGCTTGTTGTCATGACATCAACTGGCTGCCTTACCGACATGATGTAAATACCATTAGCTTTTAAATTCTCTTTGATATAAATGGCATTTGCTCCTGAACGAGAAAACCTATCAACCATGTGAACGATAATATAAGTTACTTTATCCTTAGTACGTTTACAAAACTGTAACATACGGTTAAACTCTTTACGTTCATCGGTAGACGCACTTTCGTATGTACCACCAAAATACCCCAAGACGTTATACTCGTTTTTTCTGGCGAATTCCATGTTATCTTTTAATTGTGTATCAAGACTGTAACCAGCTTCTTGTCTTTTAGAAGATACACGAGTGTAGATAACGCAGTTATTAGTCAGGCGTTTTGATACAGGTATTTTACCTTTTCCGAATTGGTCAAAAATGGTTATTTCTGTTAGTTCATCTTCAATGATTTTAGATGATTGTTTTTTTGGTTTTATATTTAATTCTTTCATAATTTCTGTTTTTCAAATTTAAGCAAAAATTCAAGCCAAAATACTTGTAACTAGTTGATTATCACTATAATTATGAACATACAGAAGGGTTTGAATTTTCAATAAATCAGGCAGCATTTGATAAATTTTCTTGATTATCTTCATTCAGAAGAATTATGTTATCGGTATCAAAATCCTCATACATTTCTTCCATTTTGTGTTTATGTAAAAAGTCCAGATACATTTCAAAATTAATTTCACAAAACACCTTAATGCTTTCTAATAGTTCTTGCAGCTCAACATCATTTAAACCTGATAATGATGTGTTCTCAATTAATTTACGGCCCTGTTGTAAACTCACTATTTTATTTTCTTCGCTCTCTTGCATACAAATTAATTTAAAGGTTTTACAAATGCTTTTATACTAAACGATTCCACTTTACATAAGGAAGTTGGTTTACGTTTTTCTTTGTCTGCCTCCCGAAGCTCAATGAGTTGAACTACTTTGACTGCTATCTCATTCATTATTTCTTCCTGAATAGTTTTGTTGTCGTTTATTTCTGGTGCTACTGAAATTACAGGAATTACCTTTATTTCTGATTTACCAGATAGTTGCAATCCATTTCTTTTGAAGTAAGCGAGTTGCTTACAATTGTCGTTGCAATATTTTTTAGTTAATCGTTTACAATCAATTGCTGTATCACAATACAAACATCTTTTTTTCATCTTTACGTATTTTACTTTACCACTTATTGTTTAATGGTACAAAGTTGTAGCAAATAAAAAAGTATTTGACCGCAAATTGAACTGTTATTCGATCCGTGTTTTTTTATTACTGTTATGATTAACGACAAGCTTTGTGAAGTTATGTTTCAATTAAAACATCACTTTATAGGATTGAGCGCATTATTTTTGCAATACAAAGCGGATTAAAGACATTTTTTCAGCAATGTGTTTTAATTGAAAACAAAATTGTAAAGATTGGAATTGAATGTGTCTATAATTGGTAAATTATTGGCAACATTTTTTCAGTCATGTGTAATGATTGGGGAGCGATTGGCAATTGATTGGCAAAAATTGGATTTGTTGTTTATTGTCTCGTCCTAAAATAACTTTGTCTCGTCCTAAAATAACTTTACACTTGTTATTGTTATTACTAGCATAGCTTTACAGTAATATTTCTTTGTTAAAGTTACTTCTAAAATAGCTTTACAGTTTAAAAATAATTACTGTTATAGCTTTACAGTACAATTATAGTAAATAATTATCAATCAGTAGAGATGTTGAAGATTAATCTTCAACATCTCTACTGAAAAACTTTCTTTTCGACGGCCATTTTTTTGGTTCAATTCCAATAGTCTGATGTGCTTGTTCCGGAGTCAATAAACCTATACTAAAATGCGGTCTAATTTGATTATAAGCAGTTATTGCCTTTGAAACTGGCTCTATTGTATCTGAATAATTTTTAAAAGTTCTATTAAGATTAAATTCCGTTTTTAAAATACCATTTACTCGTTCAGCTATTGCATTTTCATAAGGGCTACCGTTTTGAGTCATACTAATCAATACTTTATTTCCCTGTAAAACTTGTACATATTGATTACAGCAATATTGTATTCCTCTATCTGAATGATGGATAAGCTCATGTGAAATATATTGCCTTTGCGCTAATGCTTTATTCAAAGTTATAATACAACCTTTAGCTGCCAATCTTTGACTCACATGAAAGCCCATTATTCGTTTTGAATAAGCATCTGTAATCAAAGACAGATAAACAAACCCTTCTGATGTAGTTAAATAAGTAATATCGCTAACCCAAAGTTGCTCTGGGGCTTTAAGAGAAATATGTTCAATAAGATTTGCCCACTTATGAAACATATGATTTGATTCAGTTGTTCTTATGTATCTTTTTTTTGGTCTTATTAAAAGGTCGTGGTGGCTAAGCATTGTAAAAAACGCATCCCTTCCCATTTTTATGTGATGATCTGCTAATACCGTCTTTAACATATTAAATAATTTTATCCCACCTACTCTCGGAAGGTTTTTTCTGATTAGTTTTATTTCATTTATAATCAAAGTTTCTTCCATGAATGTTTCTTCTTCTCTCCATGTTAAATCATAATGGGCTTGACGGGTTTTGCCAAACAATTCGCAGAGTTTTGAAAGTCCTATTTTAGGAAATATTTCTTTCATTTCTTTTACTGCTTGGCTCCAGACTTTTTTTCGATATTGATATTATAGCTTTTCTCTGCAATACGAATTAGTGTATTTAAACTTTCTAGTTTTAATTTGGCTTCCGAAAGCTCTTTATCTTTAAACTGAAGTTGTTGTTTTAAAAGCACTATATCGTTTTGTTCTTCGTTGGATAGCTTTTTCGGTGGCTCATTAGATTCTACATGCGAATATTTATTCTTATACCACCTTACCATAGTTCTAACGGTGTCAAGATTTTTTAATTCGTACTTTTTCGCAATCTCAGCATAACTTTGATTACTGTCAAAATACTCTTTCGCAATTTTAATCCTAAAAGACTCTGAAAATTTACTACTGATGTGTCCTCCTCTTGTTTTCATATTTTACTAATTTAGTTTACATTTAGTTACCCATTTATGTAAAGCTATTTTAGTATAAGACAATTCTCATTCCTAAAGACATTAAAATAAACTATTTCACTTAATTATCTTTTCTAACTTTGTTTTATTACATAATGACTTCAACCCAAAACATATTAAACCCAAATAATTGGATTAAAACGTATTCTGATGAGTTATTTGGCTATGCTATGAACAAAACAGGATATTCAGATTTAGCTGAAGATTTGGTTCAAGAAACCTTTTTAGCAGGGTTAAAGTCTCAATCAAATTTTAAAGGACAAAGTTCTGAAAGAACCTGGTTGTTTTCAATTCTTAAATTTAAAATAGCCGACCATTACCGCAAAGCTTCTACCAAATATGAAATTTCAAATTCGAAGCTTGGTAATGAAGAAGATTCATTTATCGATAATTACTTCACTGAAGATGGCGATTGGAAAGAAAACGCAGCTCCTAAACATTGGGGAAGTGACCATTCTTTTACAATCGAAAATAAAGAATTAGGCTCAGCCTTAAATGGTTGCATTGATAAATTGCCGGATAGTCAAAAGCAATTAATACTGTTAAAATTAGTAGAAGAGGAAGAAACTGAAATTGTTTGTAAGGAATTAAATATTACTCCGACTAACTATTGGGTAATCATTCATAGAGCAAAATTGCAATTAAGAGCTTGCCTCGAAAAAAACTGGTTTAAAGCATAATAAAATGAAAAAGTTAATGCACATATTAATGTTATCCTGTAAAAAGGCTACTTACTTAATAGAAAAAAGAAATAGTAAGCCTTTGTCATTAATGGATAAATTACAATTGACAATGCATCTTAAAATGTGCAGTAAATGTGCGGACTATCAAAAACAAAGCGTTTTTATTGAAAATGTTTTAAAATCGAATCATGTAAATATCTCTAATCCTTCTAATTTTAAACTTTCTGATACCTCTAAACTCCGCATTCAGAAAGCAATGGATGGCGATTTAAAATAAATTATTATTTTCTTGTAAGGTTTTCAAAGTTTCTACTACTATCTAAATAGAACTAGAAACTTTATTTATGAAAAAGAAAACTAAAATTATTTTATTAAGCCTTTTAACGGCAGGATTAATCGGTGGTGGCTATGTGTTTTATTTATGGAACATGCCTCACTTAGATGTTCAAGCACAAAAAGCAGATTACTCCATTAGTGCCAATCAATTAGTTAATGAATATTTAACTAACGAAAAATCAGCCAACACAAAATACCTTGGTGAAAATGGCGAATCGAAAATTATTGTGATCAGCGGTACAATTAGCAAAATCACCACTGATATGAATAATCAAAAAGTTATTCTATTAAAAGAAGATACTGCTAAAGCAGGCGTAAACTGTACGTTTATGGCATCAACTAATATTAATGCATCTGCATTAAAAGTTGGAGATAAAGCTAAAATTAAAGGCATCATTCGTTCAGGAGCGAGTTACGATGCAGACATGGAAATATACCAAAACGTAGTACTAGAAAAGTGTGACATTTCAAACTAAAAACAAATTAATCAATTAAATATAAACCAATCAAACAAGAATTATGAAATCAGGATTTAAAACAGTAGTAGCGGTTGCAGCATTAGTAGGCTTATTTAGCTTTAAACAAAGCGATGAAAAATTAGTGAGTACAAAAAGTCAAGTAGATATTTTTTCGCACACAGATGCTGAAGATATTAATGCTAACAATTTTGCGTCAACAGCAACATTGAGCAAAGAGACAGGCGATGTCATTGTATCTGTGCCTATTCAAAGTTTTGAGTTTAAAAAAGCATTAATGCAAAAGCATTTTAATAGCGACAAATTCCTAGATACAAAAGCATTTCCAAAAGCAAAATTTAAAGGTAAAATCACAAACTTAAAAGATATTGATTTTTCAAAAGATGGAGTTTATAATGCCAATGTAACAGGTGAAATGACTATTAAGGAAACAACAAATACAGTTCACGAAAAAGGCACTGTTACTGTAAAAAATGGTATTATAACGGTAGATACAAAATTAAAAATTGTACTTGCTGATTATAAAATTGCGTTCGAAAAAGGTAAGCCTTCTAAAAACATTGCCAAGTCAATTGATGTAACATTTAAAATAGTTTATTAATGATAAAAGGTAAGAAAATATTAGTAACAGCTGGTCCAACTAAAGAGTTTATTGACCCAGTCAGATTTATCTCAAATGCCTCTAGTGGCAAAATGGGTTATGCTATAGCAAATCAACTTTATGCATTAGGAGCTGATGTTACTTTAGTAACTGGCCCTACTAATATAAAATCTAACCTACCTGCAAATAAAATTCATCAAGTCATTTCTGCATTAGAAATGCTTGATGTTTGTTCATCTCATTTTAAGCAAATTGATGCAGCTATTTTTACTGCAGCAGTAGCCGATTACAGATCTCTTTATGTAGAAAGTTCTAAAATCAAGAAAAATGAAAATACAATGTCTATTGAATTGGTTAAAAATCCAGACATAGCATTTGAGTTTGGGAAAATAAAATCCAAACAACAAATATCAATAGGATTTGCCCTAGAAACCGATAACATTATCGAATACGGTACAAATAAAATGACTAAAAAGAAATTTGATTTTATCGTTTTAAATACCACTAATAATAACGGCGAAGGATTTGGTTTCGATACCAATAAAATCTCTATTCTTCATAAAGATTTGAGTTTAAAATCTTATGGTTTAAAGACTAAGGAAGAAGTAGCTCACGATATTATTGAGGAATTAGTTCCACTTTTTGTCGAGTCTTTATTAAGCCAACTATTATTTTAAATACCTTATAATCAGAAAGATATAAATAATATAGATAAATAATAGTATTTATTGTAAGGATTTGATTGATAATCAGACTATCCATATAGAAGAAGGCAATCATTTAATTTTTATTAATTACAAATGAAAAAGATAGGTTTAAAATATAAAGCAATATTAATGATGTTACTAATTACCACAGCATCATTTAAGTCAAGTTCTAATAAAACAGAAATTTCATTGCCAACTCCTGAAGGCATAGACAATATGTTGTTTTATGTACAACGTACAATAAATGCAAACACGATTGTATATGAATTAAATACCAATAAAGAGGGGGATATAAATGAATCTGAACCTATAAAAGCATATTGGATAAAATATGCACAAGGTGGAAAAATTGACCCACTAACTTTTATTCAACGCAAATATGCTTATGGAGTAAAAGCAAAGTTAATTGATAAGGAAAATAAAACATTTTCATTTGAATTTGTGTCGTATAATAAAAAACAGTTTTACCTCTCAAGATCTTCGGTTGACAATAAATATCGAGTTTATGGTATTGTAAATAATAAGTTATCGATTTTAAATAATATCTGTGTAAAAATTGAAGGTGGAACATTTTGGTTACCGAATGTAAAATCAGTGGAAGTAAAAGCTAAAGACCCAAATACATTAACAGAAAATATAGAAATCATAAAACCATAATTTTAGCTAACTAGATTAAATAAAACTCAATATTATGACCGGACACATCATTAAAAACCTTGTAGAAATCAATGACCTTTTAAAAGGCTTATCTCAAGAACAATATAACCGTAAGTTAGAAATATTAACAGAGGCTTCCATTGGTCAGCATGTGCGCCATATATTAGAATTTTACCAATGCCTATTTAAAGGCGAAGAAAGTAAAGAAGTAAATTACGATGCTCGTCAACGTGATTTAAAATTAGAAACCGATATTCATTTTGCATCAAAAACAATTGAAGCAATAATTAATGCTTTACTTGAGGTAAAAAATGATTTCCCAGTAACATTCGTTGCCGATTATTCAACTACCGAAAATGAAAAACCTGAATTAATTCAATCTTCATTTTACCGTGAATTAGCTTATAATTTAGAGCACAGCATACATCATCAAGCATTAATTAAGGTGGCTATTACCGAAATGCAATTAACCTCTTTAGTTAAAAATACTTTTGGTTACGCTCCTTCAACTATTAGACATATAAAAATATGTGCACAGTAACATTTATTCCAACTAACGAAGGCTTTTATTTTACTTCAAGTAGAGATGAAAAAGCAAGCCGCACAACAATACCACCAAAAACATACAATGTGGGTGGTATTGATTTAGTATTTCCTAAAGATAAGTTAGCAGGTGGTACTTGGATAGCATCAAATCCAATTGGTAAAACAGCTTGTTTATTAAACGGTGCTTTTATAAACCATCAAAAAGCTAAACAGTATGACAGAAGCAGAGGGCTTATTCTTTTAGAAAGTTTTAATTATGTTACTACTCCCGAGTTTTGTGATGCTGTTCAGTTAAATAATGTTGAGCCTTTTACTCTGCTAACATTAGATTATGAGGTAGGAACTTTAAATAGCTTTTACGAATTAAGGTGGGACGGAGAAAATAAGCACTTGAAAAAATTATCGCATACAGATAACCAAATATGGTCATCTGCAACTTTATATGCACCAGCAGTTCAAGAAACACGTCAATCCGTTTTTAAAACATGGATTCAAAAGCATAATGATTTCGAAGATAAAATGATTTTGAATTTCCATAATAGAAAACATGGATTAAATACGAATGAAGATATTTTAATGAAAGGCAAAGGAGATTTAAGAACTCTTAGTATTTCTCAAATTCATGTTCAACAAAATAAGGCTGTGTTTAATTATTTTGATATTGAGAAAAACAAAGATTATAAAGTTGAATTACAAAAAAACAGTTTAGTACATGCGTAATGGAATTGCAATAACACTAGCGTGGCCCGAATCACTTTGCAAACAAGCAGGTGCTTGGTATGATACGCCTTTAAAGTGGCTCGGAATTAATAAAAATAGATATTATAAAGTTGGGCATGCAGCCATTGTTTTAATTGAAAACGAAACAGGTAATTGTCATTACTTTGATTTTGGGCGTTATCATGCTCCACATCAACATGGCAGAGTTCGTGGTGCTTATACCGACCATGATTTAGAACTGAAAACAAAAGCAATTGTATCAAACGATAAAATCGCTAATTACAATGAAGTTCTTTTGGAGTTATTTGGTAACGAATCGTGCCATGGCAGTGGTGCATTGCATGCAGGATACTGCGCAGTAAATTTTGAAAAGTCTTTTGCAAAAGCGATGAAAATGCAATCAAATTCTCCAATACCTTATGGTCCTTTTTTGCCAAACGGCACAAACTGCTCAAGGTTTGTAAATACAGTTGTGTTGGCAGGTAAACCAAGCTTTCTTTTTAGCCTTATATTAGCATACCCTAAAACATTGAGTCCAACACCAATTGGCAATGTGAAAGCATTAACGAATTACTGTGTTATTTCAGCAGATAAAGAATTAGTTGAAATATTAAAACCAAATTATCAATATTTAAACCTTAGAACAAATGAGCCAATCAGAAGTATTTCATAAGGTTGTTCCTTGTCCTCAAAAACCAAATCATTTACCCACAAACATACATTGGTTAAGTGGCGAAGGATGTGGCTCATGGTTTCATATCGAACAAAATGAGGCTAAATATGTTATATCAAGATATAGCCCCGAAGGTAAATTAGAGTGTAAAGGTTTATTTGAACAAGTAAATGGATCTAACATTAAATTATCTGACGAGTTTGAATTTACTTATTTGAGTCATTGTGCAGAAGTTAACATTATTCAAAATACAGTAAACCTAAAGTTTAAATTAAACAGCAAATGCTAAAATTTCATTTCATTATACTATTTTGCTCATTATCATTCTTGCTAAATGCACAGATAGACAGTTTAAATTATTTAAAAATAGGAGATAAGGCTCCATTATTCGAAATTAAGAATCATAATAACCAATCAGTTAATTTAGCTTCACTATTAAAACAAGGCAAGGTAGTTATTGTGTTTTACAGAGGGACATGGTGTCCATATTGCAATAAACACATGAGTCATTTACAAGATAGTTTAAATCTTATACTTGATAAAGGCGCTTCTGTTATTGCAGTAACTCCCGAAGTTGAAGCATCTATTGAAAAAACAATTTCTAAAACCAAAGCAACATTTAATATTGCACATGATAGTGCTTACGTAATTATGAAACAATACGGCGTAGCATTTAAAGTAAATGAATCTACAGTAAAAAAATATAAATTATTTGGAATTGATTTAGAAGAATCAAACGGAAATAAAGACAATATTTTACCAGTACCAGCAACATTTATTATTAATCAAAATGGAATCATTGAATTCATTCATTTTGATGAAAACTACAAAAAACGATTATCAGTAAACTCAATAATTAAACATTTATAAATAATGAAAACACTATCAATTACATTAGCCGTATTAAGTTTAGTTGCCTTATATAGCTTCACAACTCTAAATAAAAAAGCAAAAGTCGAAGAGGGCATTGTTTTTCATGTAGGCACTTGGCAGCAAGCCTTGGATTTGGCTAAGAAAGAAAATAAAATGATATTTTTAGATGCTTATGCGAGTTGGTGCGGTCCTTGTAAAAAAATGAAACGCTCCACCTTTGCTGATAAAAGTGTAGCAGATTATTATAATAAAAACTTTATCAATGTAGCTATTGATATGGAAAAGGGCGAAGGTCCAATGTTAGCTGAGCGATTTGCAGTTGACGCCTATCCCACATTAATTTTTATTAAACCAGATGGTAAATTATTTGGTAAAACCATGGGCTTTCACACAGTAAGTCAATTTTTAGAAATCGGTCAAAAAGTTATTAAAGCAAAATAATATGAACTTGGAAAACCTAGTAAATCAAAGTCGCTCTTATTCCGAATACCGTAAAGTGGTTGATGGACTTATATTAGAAGGCAAAACAACTGGATTCACTCAATCAGATAAATTACTAGAATTTACTAAATTGAATGTACAACGGATGAATCGTTTAGATAAAACCATTCAATTATCAGAACAAGCGATTGCAAAAATTCAAAATAATTCAAGCACTTATGTTTGGTTATTAATTGGTGATGCGTGGTGTGGCGATTGTGCTCAAATTATTCCTGTAATTAATAAAGTTGCAGAAGCAAGTAATGATAAAATATCATTTAAAATTATTTCGAGAGATACATTTCCTGACTTAATATCATCTTACCAAACAAATGGGGCAAATGCAATACCAAAATTATTAATTATGGAACCTGAATCTTTGGAAGTGATTTGTACTTGGGGTCCTCGCCCAAAACCCGCTCAAGAAATCATGTTAAATTGGAAAGCAAATAAAGATAGTATAACATGGGAAGATTTTGAAAAGGATTTACATTTATGGTATGCTAGAGATAGAGGTAACACAATAATTAATGAATTGGTTGAATTAACTGAGCAATGCAAAAACAAAACTATTTTACAGCAATAAAAATTGCAATAGTAGTTGGCACTATTTTAAATGCAATAAACAGTTACGAAGCTATAAGTGGTAATTTATGGAGTGGCAAACTAATTTTAAAAATACTATTAACCTATTGCGTTCCTTTTTGTGTTTCAATTTATTCATCATATTTAGCAACAAAAAGTAAGTAATGAAAAGTAGAATTAAATTAATAAGTATATGTATTCTTTTGATAGGATATTATTTTTCTGGATTCTCTCAAAAAGTTAACCTTGCTAATTTTTATGTAATTCAAGATAATAAACAAGTTTTATTGTATTGGACTATTGATAGTGGCCCAACTTGCAACGGAATAGCTATAATGCATTCTACTGATAGTGTAAATTTCGCAGAGATTGGCAATATTTCTGGAGTTTGTGGCAGTACAAGTTCTTCAATCCCCTACAATTTTAAACACGTTAACCCAGTTATAAATAAAATAAACTATTACAAAATACGTTTAGGATTCAGTCAGTTTTCTGAAATCAAATTATTACAATTGAATTTTATTGAACATGGTAAAATAAATATTAAGCCAAATCCGGCAAATGAAAACGTATCTATTGAGTTTAATAATGACAAAAACGAACTGTATAGTATAACGTTAATTAACAGCGCAGGGTTAAAGGTTTTTGAAAAAGAGAAATTTCGAGAAAATAATATAACCATTAATACAAGTGATTTTCAAAATGGTAATTATTATATCGTGCTAATGGATTCAGGTGGTCGCATAATTAAGGAAAAATTATTAATATCTAAGTAATATGCCACACATTAAAGTCATTGAACATAACGAAGCTGAAGGCGAGTTGAAAGATATTTACGATGAACTAGTTGCTAAACGTGGGAAATTAGCGGAGATACACATGATTCAAAGCTTAAATCCTGCATCAATTGTAAAACACATGGATTTATACATGACGATCATGTTTGGTAAATCCCCTCTCAGCAGAGCACAAAGAGAAATGATTGCTGTTGTAGTAAGTGTTGCTAATAATTGTATGTATTGTCAAACACACCACGCACACGCCTTAAATCATTACTGGAAGGATGATAAAAAAATCGAATCATTAAAGCGAGACTTTAGCAAAGTTGATTTATCCCCAATTGATTTAATTTTATGCGAACTGGCTTGGAATTTAACTCGTATCCCAAGTGTTACTACCGAAAATTGTATCAATAAGTTAAAGACATTAGGCGTTGATGATAGAGCAATATTAGATGCAAACTTAGTAATAGCCTATTTTAACTTCGTTAACCGTTTAGTTTTGGGATTAGGGGTACAATTAGAAACTGATAACGGCGGCGGCTACAAGTACTAAAGTATGAGATTGTAAAAATAATTAGCTTTTTATGTAAGGAATTTAATTGCCCTACGACTATCTAAATATAAACCAACAATTAACCATTTAAAACCTAAACAAATGAAAAAAGTAATTTTCGTATTCGCTTTATTTTGCGGTGCAACTGCAACAGTTAACGCGCAAACAGCACCAAAAAAAGAATCAACCGCTAAACATGCTGCTTGTGGAGATAAAGGCCATACGTGTTCAGCAGATTGCAAAAAAGCAGCTACTACAGATAAAAAAGCAACAACGACTCTTAAAGAACATACATGTAATGCATCTTGTACTGCCGATAAACACGCGACTACTTGCGGAGAAAAAGGGCATACTTGCACAGCTGAGTGTAAAAAAACAATGTAATTCATTTGGGAGCTAGTATTTTATTAGCTCCCATTTATTAATTCATTAATTTTATCGTTATGAACATTATAGACAGAATAGGCTTTTTTAGATTAACATTAGTCCCAATTGGGTTAATTATTATCATTTCTGCTTTTATGAATGGCATTTGGGGCATGGGTATAGTTGGAGCTATTATCCTTGTATTTGGAATATTAAATAAATGTTTATTGTTTGGGCAATGTGATGTTGATGATAGACCAGAAGAAAAGCGCAATCTTAAAAATTAATTTTTATGGCATTCAACGAAGATTTGACGGATAGAATAAGAGAAGCTTTGGTTGAAGTACCAAACGTTTATGAAAAATACATGTTTGGCGGTGTTTGCTTTATGGTTAATGATAAAATGTGTATGGGTGTAGTGAAAGATGAGATGATGTGTCGTATTAATCCTGAAATGGATGAAGTTGTTTTAGAAATGAATGGTTGCCGTGCTATGGATTTCACTGGCAAACGCATGAAAGGCTATGTTTATATTAGTGATGAAGGTATGAAAACAAAAAAAGACTTTGAGTACTGGATTAATTTGTGCTTGGAGTTTAATATTATTGCTAAAGCAAGTAAGAAGAAGTCTAATAAAAAATAGTATTGTTTTATAATTGATTATCATTGAATCTAAATCAAGTATTCTTAATAAATGCAGGCACGAATTACTTGAGCCAGTATAATTAAAAAGCGAAAAGAATTGATCTTATCCGCTTTTTTATATGAAAGTATTATCAATTCAAAAATAACATTTTTTTATTAAATTTTGATTACTGATTTTAATTCTGTTTTTTTTACTTCTCGGTATAATTTTCTCAGTGCTGCAATATCTTTTAAGGGGCATTTAATTCCATTATTATCTATCGTGTAAATACTCCCATCAAACTTGATACAAATATCAATGTCTTCCTTTGTCATTACTTCTATAGTAGTAATTGTTTTGAGATTATTTATTACAAAACCATATTCAATTAATAAATCTTTACTAAGCAATTTCATTTCACTAATTATTTTAATGCAAACTAATAAAAATAATTTATATATTAAATATTATACAGGTTTTGTAATTTCATTGAGCAAAACGAGGCAAACCACACACTCTGCACTCGTGCAGAAAACAAAGAAATTGTTTACTGCTTAAATCCTTTAAAATCAAGTATTTAAATCAAAATTAACCACGAGTGCAGAGTGCAGACCCATATATAAGGGTTTGCACCCTGCACTCGTCAAAATTAATTGACAACCCTATGTTATTTATGTAGGAAAATAAATAGGGTTTTATGTAAAAAAGATGTTAATTTTAGACGTGCTAGGTAACTTAGTAGACCTATTGATTGTATAAGTAGTAAAAAATGTGCTAAATTTGTATAATACAATGATATAATTAGTTATAGTAATGTATGTACTAAAAAAGTAACTTGTTTAAATTTTAAATAAGGTAAGATTAAAAAAGATCATGACACTCGTAGTAAAACCAAAAAACGATACGGCAGTAAAAGAAAGATTGTATAAATTTTTCTATCTGCTTCAAGATGATTTGGAAAAATTCAAAGTAGAAGTAGAAAAAAGCTATGAGCTTTTTAAAATAGGAGAAAAAACTCCTTTTACTGAAGCTCTTGAAGATTATGCGAAAAATCCCGCACAAGGTTTTTTTAAAAACGCGACTGAAGTAAATAAAGTGGCTTTATCCATTATTAATGGATGGGTAACTATTCACTTTAAAAAGAATTCTGATGTACTAGCTAAAGCATTGCATTTCCAAAAAAGTGCTGACGGCGGTTTATATTATTATGTTACTTTAAAAAAAGATTCATCGGATAATAGAAGAAAAATTCTCGAATTTTTTGATAGATATGATGTAACAGGGTTTTCATTTAGATACCCTGTATTTATTCAATTTGTACCAAAAGAATTAGTAGGCAAAATTAGTGTTGATTTAAAAGAAATTACACTAGCTTAGTTTATGAAGTCATTTGTTGCTCAAGGCAAGCACAATGAAGACTTGCTACATCATTTAAAAGCTACCTTTCCCGATAAATATAATGATTGGAAAATCACTATTATTTTTTATTCATCTATTCATTATTTAAAGGCTTATGCCGCTCTAAATAAAAAGAATATCGGAGTAACCCATCAAGAAATTTTTAAAAATACAGATTCTCACAATAAATCTGCAACATTCCCTATTCAAAAAGGGGCATATCTTTTATATAAAGATATTTATCAATATTCTAGAACATCAAGATACACAGGTATGATTGATGCCGCCACCTTTGAAATATTAATGAAAGCAGATTTTGATGAATGCGAAAAACACTTTGATAAATTCAAAAAATATCTAATCGCTAAAAAAGTTCCGATTTAATAATTTAAGCCTTGTATATTCAAGGCTTTTTTTGCACCCAATTTCTCCCATATCCAAATAAATAAAACTATATTTAGTCTTTAAATATAGTTTATGACAGTCCCACAATACCTCGAAAATATTAATAAGCGTTACAAATTAGGTAACGCTACCGAACAGTATCCATCCACTATACCCCGTCTTGCATTTTAATTGGTAATAGCTTATATAATTCAGATTTCTTTGTATCAGGTAGTTTTGTAAGAGTTTCTTCTA
>JAYVDU010000040.1:0-6986 GCA_043749245.1 Bacteroidota bacterium
CTAAAAGTTTGGGTTGGCTCAATGCTCTTTGGGTAATATTTAGATTATCTCTCTTTACAGGCAGTTTTTTACTTTGCTGCGCCATGGCTATTGTACTTAATAACAATAGTAAAACACACATCATTTCATTTAGTAATGATTTTTTTGTCATTGTAATTGATTTTAATTTTGATTAATAAATAAATAAGAAAAAATTAGTCAATGATTTCAGCAGGGTTTGCAGCAAAAGAAATTAATGACTATCCACTTTTAGGTGCATGGAGCATACCATGAAAATAAAGTTGCCACATTTAGGAAGCTATGAAATAACTTTTTACCATATTTTCTTCTACTAAATTTGTTACAAAATTCATTTAGATAGTTTTACATATAAGTATTTTTTACAGTATGATATAAGCCTGATATTTTCTTTTTTGGTATGGGACAAGTAACCACAACAGAGATATTCGGATTTCCAAAGCCATCTCCATCAGCGTCGCGATAGAAAGTTGTTGGCAAAATATTTTCCTCAATTATACCCTTGCAATTATTGTCTTTGCCATCACATAATTCTGGCGCGCCGGGATAAATGGTATTATCATTATCATTACAATCCAAAGAGTTAAATACTATACCGGAATTTGTTGAGCCAATTACCACTGACCTTGGCTGATTGATGTCCCCTTACCCGTCGCCATCTGCGTCCAAGTAGTAGGTTGTACAAGGACAGGGATGATTAGCCACAATGACACCACAAGGACATATTTGGTATGTAGGAAGTAGTTGAGATTGCACGTTGTTAGAAATAACAGACAACATTTAAAGTATAGCAATTTTGAATATAATGCTCCGGATTTTGTGACGTGCTGCTGTTACGCTGAAAACCAGGTTGCTGGCATTAAACGAAAAACTATTTCTTGTTGTAGTACACTTTGAACTCATAAAATTGTTTTTAGGCTTTGATAAATGATTATTTGTCAGGTAGAATAGAAGGATTTTTTACGGTGGCTGTTGCAACACCCTTTCCTCCATTGCGTCAATCCGTAGTTTGTAAAAAATACACACAATTGCAATCAGCAGCAATGCAATGGCAATTATAGCAATCAGATATTTGTATTTTGCAGGCATGTGCATCGTTGAAAACTGTTGGAATAAAAGTAGACCGTCACCTAGCCGTTTACAAATAAAACCACGGACAATTACCTGACAAGCATCGGACAAATACCTGACGGATACCTGACAAAAACCTGACATCGGTAATTGTTCATTGCTTATCAGTCAAATACAATAAAATGAGGAAGGGGTGCAATTAAAGTTCTGCAAGAAAATCATCTATCCCTGTATTAGAATCAGTCTGTATTCTTTGGCGAAGTCGCTGCCGGGTTTTGTGTACACTGTCCACAGATATGCCAAGCATAGAGGCAATCTGCTTGGTAGATAGATTCAATTTAGTGAGCGAAGCCATTCTTTGCTCCGCAATGGTTATCTCAGTAACCTTATCTTTCAACTTTTTAAAAAAGCCTAGGTGTATTTTTTCAAAAGTTACCTTAAAATTCACCCAATCATCTTCCGTTAAAATGGTTTGATTACTCAGTTCATTTATTAATCCTTGTCTTTCAGCTGAGTTTTGAACATCTTGTTTTTGATATTCAAGTTTTTCAATAAGGACTGTTTTTTCAACAATATTTTCTGTAAACATTCTCATCTGTTCTTTGGCAGCAACAATTTCCTGCTCCATCAGTTTATTCTCTTGCGCGGCTTTTTCCATAGCCATCTTTGTTTTTAGTTGCTTCCTGTTGATGATGAGCAGCGTAAATACTGCGAGTAATACAATAAAAACGATGATGATATTTCTGGTAAGTACCTGTACGCTTCTAGCCTTATTTAGATTTTCAATATTATATCGGCTTGTTTTATCATTTAGTCTCGCCATTGCAATATCAAGGCTGCTTATGGACACAACTTTTTCTAGTGAGTCGTTTAGCTGTGTATAACGGTCGTTGTAGTAAAAGGCGCTATCATAATTACGCAAAGCCCTAAAAACGGCTGACAGCGTACGGTATGTATCCCGCAGATAATTTTTGTCGGGCCATATTCCCAGAAGACGAATGGCTTCTCTTGCTTCGGCTAAAGCAACTGTTTTATTTCCTGTGCTCACGTTAGCCTTTGCCATCCATTGCAGTGCATTTGCTGCTTCATTATAAATACTATCGTCCTTACTATTTTCATAATTGGTTTGAAAAAAGGAGCGGGCTGTGTCAAACTTATTTTGTGCGTAAAGGATAATGCCAATATTACCCAATACTTTTCCAACTAACAGTTTATCATTATTTTTTGTAGCCAATGATAATGCTTGATGGTAATAGATATTGGCAGAATCAATTTGGTTCTTTTTATAAAAACTATTGCCTATTGTATTTAACGCTCTGATCTTGAATTTGTATGGATCTTTATATTCTTTTTCATAATTTAATTGCCTCCATTCCACTATTCCTTTTTTTGCATAGCCAATGCTTTCATCATATTCCCTAACCTGATATAACAATTCTGCAAGATCAGTATAAACAGGAGGTTCTACAGCATACGCAACTTTTTCAAAAAGATCAACACCATTTTTTGAGTACATCACCGCTAAGGCTGTTTCTCCAAAATCCCGTATTCGTCTTGCAGAATAGAAGCATACCCACCCAATTGTTAAATCGTTATCAATATGGTAAACTGCATCCAGCGCTTCGGCATACAGTTTCATTATCTGCTCCTTAATAGGTTGCAATGCTTTTGCTTCTCGGTCTTTATATTTATCGTACCCGGCAAATTTTGAATAGAGTACATCTGCCTTTATCATACAGAAATAGGTTCTAAAAACAAACCCTTTCGAGTTACCTGATGCTTCAAGAGAATCCAAAAAATGAACTGCCTTCACAGAATCAGTTTTTACCAACTGTTGAGTAAGACTTCCAATACTGTTTGTTTCGTTAAACGCAGCTTCACTTAATATAGTTGCCCATTTATTTAAATCTAAACCTATCTTTTTTTGCGCGGGAGCAATAATATACATCAATAAAAACCCGGTAAATATAAAAAGGCGGCAACCTTTATTGCTTTTGGTAAACATGACGTAAAATAATAAAAAAACACTGCGCTTTGCGGAATTGTTTATCAAAGGAACCTTGCAAACATAAACTTAGCTTCAGTTCCGGACAGTTGGTTAATTCCCCAACTGCACAAAGCCTCAATCGTTGTAGGCTAACTGACCGTCTTCACTACTTTAAAACAAGATTTGATAATTTACCTACTATTTTAATTTATTGGTTTATTCTTAGTCCTTTATTGATTGCTATAATTTTACTTATTTATAGTAAAATACACAATAATAATTCTTTAAAAGCAACCAATATTTTCCTTGAAAAAATTAAAGACAAAAATTTAATTATTTTAAGACAGTTCAACCTACAATTATGGGAAACAAGTGGTTATAGAAGCTATATATCACCAAATAATAATTGTGATTTATATTTAATGGAGGATTCAATAGTTTTAGTAAGAAGACAAGTTTTTATTGTCACAGTTCATTTTAGACCAATTATTATTACAGCTAATGTTTTTGACTTGACAAAAGAATTCCAAGATTTATATGTATGCAGACCATCTAAAATATTTTTCAAAGAAGTAATTTTAAATGAAATTGAAATAATAATTCCAAGCTCAATCGGCAAATAATATCGAGTTGAAATAACTTTAAAACAATTGACAAAGGAACAAAAAAATTATTTGAAGTACATAAAAAATTGGGTATTATAACCAAACTAAAAAGTAGAAGAACACCAATAAGCTCAGCCACCAACAAGCAGTATTTACAAAAAACGGGCGGATTGTTATAACATGAACATTAGCAACATAGCAGCTTTGGTTCGGGCTGACATTTAATAATTTGGCTTTGGTTTTTAATTTATACTTTTAATTCATCAATCTAGCTGCAGTTGCGGGCAGACAGTTTTTCAAAACCCGTTCTACGTAAATACTCAACGTTGCACGCCATAAAAAAATGACATTTCGTAATTACATATCATTTACATTTTTTACTTTGCTTACTGTGACAACCACTTATGGACAAAGGACGCAAGACAAAAGTTACACGCTTGCTCATATTAAAAATCTGTACAGACAAATTAATGGCAACAAAAATTATAAGACAAAAATTATTGAAGATGCTAAAGAATTTTTAAGACATAGCACAGACAATGGCGGTAGTTTGACAGGTTATTATAAAGGAGACAGTTTGAAAAAAGTTATAGAATGGGTTGGACTTTCTAACAAGGTTATTCAAAACGAATACTACTTTGACAATGACAAATTAATTTTTGTTTTTTCAACAGAAAGCAGATACCGATTTAACGACACGACACAAGGTTTCGACTATACAAAATTGGATAACATTTTTAAAGGACGCTACTATTTTGACAATGGAAAATTAATAGACACATTATTTAATGACACAGAACATACAATGATTAAAAAGCAAGATGCTGCAGAATTTTTGACATCAAGTATAGACTACTTAAAATTGCTAAAGACCAAACGGAAATAACGGCGTGCAACAAACAAGACTTCGTCGGGCATGCAATGCCAACGATGAAGTCCATGTTGTACGGAACCGGTCTTTAAATAATTATACGCTATGGGATTTGGGTTGGAAAAGTATTTGCAAAAGCAGGGCTGGACAAACAACTACCAGCTTTTGTTCTTAGCTTAAACTTAATAATTTCAATCAACAGCGGTTGTGGACGGAATTCTATTTCCAAATCTTCGGCAAGCCCTGTTCGTTGTAAAAAACCTTTTATGAAACAGCATCACATTTCCATTTTTTTTCTGATCATTGTTGCTAATATTGTTATGGGCACACAATGTGGAAAAGATTATATAACGCCTGACCCGACTTATGAATACTTAGAAAAACTTAGCCTGACACTATATCAGAAAGTTTATTCCATTAACGATACTATTTGGGTTCAATTTCAGACTAACGATAAAAGTTTGTATGATAAAAAAAGTAATAGCAGAATTTCAACAGATACTACCTTTCTGCGGGGTGGATTTTATTATCATAAGCGTTATATCATCGGGACTGTCCCTAAGTTTTTTGTGATGTAAATGTTGACAATAGTTTGAATCCAGAATTCACAACCTTATATACATGGTATAAAGTACTGAATTTTACGACTGACTGTAACAGTAATAAATATTTTTTCAGGGTTGGTTTCATTCCAAAGGAAACGGGAATTTATTCAATTGAACCAAATATTATTGCAGCAGATTGTGCTAATAAAATAATCAGAAATTATTCAACGTCCAAGTTCATTTTTGACCTAGCTGATTGCAACAAGGACGTTTGGCTATCAATACCACCTGCATCAAGAGGTGGTGAATTAGGATCTACAGACGTTAGCGTTGACAAGAAAGAACTATTTTTTTTTAAAGTTGAGTAAGGCTTCTTACAATAACTGCATTGGCAATAGCTGGGGGCGACGTGGTAAACATCGGCTACAGTTTTCTATCAGCAATAGTTCCAGCCGACCGTTAGTAATTTAGCTTTTGTTCATAACTTCATCTATAGTTTTACAATCAGGCTTGGCACCAGCAGGCGTATTTCAATACCCCGCCATCGCCAATGCTTCACGTTGCCTGCCATTCCCCTTATTCCGGAAACAGAATTAAATTCTTTGGCTAACGGGCGAAGAGTTCGAACTTTATGCAGACTCTTTGCAAGGCCGATTTAAACATTGGTAGTTCACAACCCCGTCCGTCATTCTGGTTGAAATGCAATGTCAATTTAGTTTGGCAGTTGATGAATTCAGTGGTGGTGCCAGTTTTACTGACAACCCCGTTCAGAATATTTTTTAATCTATACTGCATTTTCTTAGAGTCATTTTTATTCACCTTAAAAGAATGATTATGGAAAAATTAGCAATGGATGTTATCAATACCCTTTGTGCCGGTATTGACATTGGCAGCCGGTCTCACTTTGTAGTAGTAGGCCAGGCTCCTGATGATGTGAAGGAATTTGGTGTGTATGCAGAAGATTTACAAATTATCTGTGAACACCTGAAAAAACACAACATTAATTCGGTGGCCATGGAAAGCACCGGCACCTACTGGCAAAATCTCTACGTGGAACTTGCCAAACATGGTTTTGATGTTATACGCTGCAACGGTAAGTTTACCAAAAACATCAAGGGAAAAAAACAGATGTGAAAGATGCAAAGTGGATCCAAAAATTGCATAGCATTGGATTGCTTGGCGGAAGTTTTTTGCCCGATGATTCTACTGAAACACTGCGTACCTATTGCAGACAAAGAACTAATTGGTTGCAACTACCGGTAGAAGCAACTCATAAAATGCAGAAGTACCTTAAGCTCTTAAATTTTAGATTGGATGTAGTGGTAAAAGGTATTTGCGGCCTTACCGGGCTTGACATCATTGCAGATATTTGCAAACGTAATCTTGACCCACAAAAGCTGGCATTACATCGCCATGGCAATTGTAGAAAATCTTATGATGAAATTGCAAAAGCCTTGCAAGCCAACAATCGTAAAGACTACCTGTTCGGATTAAAGCAAGAGTAGGATAGTTATTTATTCTTTCAAACAAAAATGCTTTAAAAGGCATTGACCTGAATCAGGCTTCTTATCAATATTTTGGTGGTATAGACTTAATGAAAATAGATGGTGTAAGTCATGCCACTGTTTTAACGATTATGAGTGAAGTAGGCCCGGAAGGATTTAAAAAATTTGAGACAGCCAAACAATTTGCCGGTTGGCTCAGACTGGCACCTAATAATAAAATAAGCGGCCGAAAAGTATTAAGCAATAAAATACCTAAAGGAAGTAACCGTCTAAAAATTGCTTTGAGAAATGCAGCCAATGCCATTGGGAATTTAAAAGACACACATTTATCTGATTTCTTTAAACGAGTTGCCTATCGCAGAGGAAGAACAGCAGCCGTAAGTG
>JAYVDU010000041.1:0-2019 GCA_043749245.1 Bacteroidota bacterium
AAGAGGTGGAAAATAAGTTAGAAGAGCCGTATGAATTGAGAGGTTCACGTACGGTTCTGTGAGAGGCTTAGGGTGAAATTCCCTTTGCCTACTCGACTACAAGCAAGCAAACTCCCATTCTTTATGCCGCTGGAGCGGTATCACAAGCCTCGAACTTGAAGCCTTCTTATCTGACACTTCGTTTACGGTTCTTCGCCAATTATAGCAGAATTAAGATTTTATAAACTAACGCATACGTGGTAAGTGTGCGGCTGGCTTTGGCGAAAAGGAGCGATATACAGATTTTTCTGGCGGTATTGCGAAGGCTTTTTGAGCGAAGAAAAAATGGATATGGCTTTTCGCCTTGAGGCCGCGCACTTGCTGTCTCAAATAAGCACTGCTTGTTTCCCCTGTTTCTTTTGATCAAGCAAAAGAAAAAAAGAAAAGATAATTAAGGTTTTGAATGAACTCTACTTATTTTCTTTTCTTATAACGCTTCTCATTTCTGATAGCTTCTTGTTTAACAGGAGTTGCGTTTACAAATTCAAAATCCAATTGTTTTTTAACCAGATCAGCGCGGCGCACAATAATGTTTACAGTATCTCCTAAGGAATAGATGCGGCCTGTTCTGCGACCTACCATGCGGTAGTTATCAGCATCAAAACTGTAGCTATCATCTTTCATATCACGAACACGGATCATGCCCTCACATTTGTTTTCGATAATTTCCACAAATAAACCATATTCAGTAACACCGCTAATCACACCTTTAAATTCTTGTCCGATTTTATCAGTTAAATATTCTACTTGTTTGTATTTGATGGATGCGCGTTCTGCTTCAGCAGCTAGCTTTTCCATATCAGATGAGTGCTTACATAACTGTTCTAACTCATCCGCTTTTAAATATGTTTGGTGTTCTAATTTGGCTTCTAATAAACGATGAACCATCACATCGGGATATCGGCGGATAGGAGATGTAAAGTGCGTGTAATAATCAAATCCTAAACCATAATGTCCTGTGTTTTTAGTTGTGTAAATAGCTTTAGGCATACTTCGCACCGCTAATAATTCAATCATGCTTTGTTCTTTTTTATCTTTGACATCAACCAATAATTTATTAATGGATTGCGCTGTTTTTTGTTTATTACCAACTGCTACTGAATATCCGAAACGAGCTACGAAATTATTTAGCTCCATTAATTTTTCGTCTTTCGGCACATCATGCACACGGTATACAACTGCGTTTAGCTCCTTACCGTTATCCTGTTTTTTACCTTGTCCTTGTTGGCTTTCATCGCGTTTAGGTTTTCCTAAAAACTCAGCAACTTTTCGATTTGCTAATAACATAAAATCTTCAATTAATTTATGCGCATCTTTTTGCGTTTTAAAATACACGCCAGTTGGAGCACCCGCTTCATCTAAGGTAAATTTCACTTCAGCTTTATCAAAGAAGATAGATCCTTTAGATGTACGTTCTTTTCTTAATATTTTAGCTAATCGATCTAAGGTTAGTATTTCATTCACATAATCACCTTGTTCAGTTTCAATAATTAACTGCACTTCTTCGTAACTAAAACGTCTATCGCTATATATCACTGTTTTACCAAACCATTGATTTTGTATTTGTGCATCATCATCCATTTCAAACACGGCACTGAAACAATATTTTTCTTCATGTGGTCGAAGGGAACAAGCAAAATTACTTAACACTTCTGGTAACATGGGCACACAACGATCTACCAAGTATACAGATGTGGCACGGCTTACAGCCTCTTTATCTAAAATCGTATTTGGTTTTAAATAATGAGTCACATCTGCAATGTGAACACCAATTTCCCAATTTCCATTTTCTAATTTTTGGATAGAAAGCGCATCATCAAAATCTTTTGCATCAACAGGATCAATGGTAAACGTGGTGATGCCTCTAAAATCTCTACGTTTAGCAATTTCTTCAGGAGTAATTTCGGTCGCTAATTTTTTCGCCGCCGCTTCAACCTCTGGCGCAAATACCATTGGTAGGCCAAATTGAGCCATGATGGC
>JAYVDU010000042.1:0-19682 GCA_043749245.1 Bacteroidota bacterium
TACGTTAGGTCCAGTACTTAATACATTAACACCGGGAACTTTAATGATGGCATCAATCGCATTTGTAGCTGTGTTTTGTTCTAAGTATTTTTGATCAATGGAAACCATTGGGATGGGATTTCGTTTAATTTCGGTTGCTTTTGAAACTCCTGTTACTACTACTTCATTGGCTTCAATGTGCGATTGTTCCATTTCTATGATAATAGGAATATGTAATGCTAAATCAATGGTTTTAATAACCGTTTGATAACCTAATAAACGAACTTGTAATAAGGCTTTAATATGCGGTAAATTGTTGATCTCGAAAGAACCGTCTGGCTTAGAAATGCTAGCGCTTTTTAAATCAGGAAAGTATAAAATAGCGCCTGGTAATACATCGTTGGTTGCTTTATCTTTAACAACCCCCGTGAGTTGTGTTTGTGCATATACATTAAATGAGAGGCATAGCGCAATTAGGCAAATTATTTTTTTGATAAACATACATTTATTTTTTTGGAAACTTATTCCAGCTCTTTTACTTCACTGGATCATAGCCTCTACCGCCCCAAGGATGGCAACGCATAATGCGTTTGATTGACATCCAACTACCTTTTAATGCGCCATATTTATTAACGGCGTCTATACCATATTGTGAACAAGAAGGCTCAAAACGACAAGATGGTTTTAATAAGGGAGATATAGTGTATTGATAAAAGCGAATAACCGCTAAAGGAATAAATTTCAATTGGTTTAATTAATAGATTAATAACTCATGTATTACTCAATGAATTAAGCTATTGGCGGGCCTCTGAGAAGAGATGTATTATATTGAAATTTAGGAACCGATAATTCATTAAAATAAAATGATGTTTCTTTTGCTTTTTTTAGTGGAAGGAAATTTAATATGAATTTGAATACGCTGTAATAAACAGGCGTGTCATATTTTTCAAAGTTACAATCTTGCGTATCGCCGTTTTCACTAACGGTATCATCTGAAGAGGAATGTAATGTATTATGAATATGCCCTAATAAAGAGTGAATGTAAACCTTTGGAACAGATGCAAACAATACAACTGCGAGTAAGGCAACAGAACAAATTATTTTAATTTTAGATTTCAACAATGCAAATATAAGATTTATTTTAGAACTGATTATATCTCGTTGTTTTAGTGATTGGGTGAACAACATGAATTTTTTTGGAAATTTATTCTAATATCTTTTCATGATAATTTAACTAAACCAATTATTTAATTTAGATTATGTCTAAATAAGGCGGGTTAATTTGCATTGAAATCAACACATTAGCCTCAGTTTTTAGGTTATAAAATAGTGAGACCCTATTTTTTAGCCCTATTTATTGGTTTAAAAGATGGAAATCTGTTTTTAATAGACTAAATAATCATTTTTCGCGAAAAGGGTCTCATTTTTGCTATACTGTAAGCAAATTAAATGTTAAAAAACTTACACATGTAAGAAATAATTATATTTTTGTTTCATGTAAAAAATTGTCTACTATGAATTTATTAAATTTCAAACATGCAGCTATTTTATTAGGTAGTTTTGTTTTTTTATCACTCAACACTATCGGTCAATCCATTTCTAATTATGCCACCTCAGTCAATTCGGGTACATCTTATTTATCAATTAATTTAACGGGTAATGCATTTAATAGTTGGAGAAATACAACTAGTTTTACTCAAGATGATAATCGATCTGATTTTACAGATATAGGATTTGATTTTTGGTATAACGGAGTGCGTTATACTCAGTTCTCAGTTTCCACGAATGGTTTTATAGATTTTTCAAGCTCAACAAACGATGGAGGTCCTGCAGGCGGTGCATTTAGTTTCGATAATACGGCATTTTCAGTGAACACTAATCCAGCTATTGCCCCATTTTATGATGACTTAACGGCACAGGGAGGCACTTCTGCTTTGGGTAATAGTCTGAAATATATTGTAGCAGGCGCAGCTCCTAATAGAACCTTAACGATTGAATGGATTAATATGGCGGTTTACGGAAACACGACGCCAAGTTTAAATTTTCAAGTTAAGTTGGTTGAAACAACTGGTGTTATTTTGGTAAACTATGGTATTATGAATTCAGGAACATTTACGTTTTCATATTCAATGGGATTGAACGGACAAACGATTAGCGCAACTCCTACAGCCGCTCAATTAAAGGAGTTACAAACTGCTAATTCAAATTCGTTTAGCAATACTATTCAGAATAATTTATCGGCCATGCCAACTGCCAATTCGCAATATCTTTTTACGCCACCTATTCCTACACCTGCGTCTGGAGCCTTATCATTCACTGGCGTTGGACAAAGTAGCGTAACTGTCAATTGGCCAAATTGGGCATCTAATGAAGTTGGTTATGTAGTATATAGTTCTACTGATAATGTTAATTTTAGTTTTGTGTCCCAATCGGCATTTAATGTGGTAAGCGCTAACGTGTTGAGTCTTTTACCAAGTACTGTTTATTTCTGGAAAGTTTATGCTGTTACAGAAGGTTGTTTAAGTTCTGCAATTACAGGCAGTGTTTCAACGCTTGCAGCAGGAAGTAAAACGTCAGTTGCAACGGGATCATGGAATACTGCTGCAAATTGGGTTCCGGCTGGTGTTCCATCATCAGCAGACAATGTAACTATAGCAAATGGGCATACTATTACTGTAAATGTAAATGCTACTTGTTATAATTTATTAGTAGGTCAGGGAAGCAGCGGTGTATTAGCTATTGGGAATAATGCTACCGCTAGAATCATTACTGTGAAAGGAAATATAGTTGTTAATTCTGGCGCTACTTTTAAAGCGAATACGGCGTCAAGTGCTACTCACAGCATTACTATTCCTGGTAATATTACAAACAATGGCATACTTAATTTCGCTACAAGTGCTACCAGTATGTGCGATGCAAGTTTCGTTAATAATGGTAATCAAACGATTAGTGGTTCAGGTGCTACAACGATATTTAATTTAATGACATTGAATATGGGAACATCCGTAAATAACGTATTGGATATGCAAACATCAAGTTTTGTTGCGCCAAGCGATTTTTTAACCATTACCAATGGAACATTTAAATTATCAACATCAGGAGTTTCAAATATAATTCCATACACGGTTGCTGCAACTATTCCTCAAAAGGGTGCTATATGGTTAAACTCGGCATTATCTTCTATAAGTACATATGCTACTTTAACTATGTATGGAAATATTACAGTATCTGATGGTATATTTAATATTGGTAATGCTGCCGATCAGGATTTATTGTCAAACGGAGGATACCTAACAATTAATAATGGAACATTAAATATAGCGGGTAAATATTACGCTACAGATATTAATAATCTTTCTAAATTTTCGATAACAGGAGGTAGGGTAATTGTACCAAGCATTGGATCTACAAACACAACAATTGCTCCATTTCAAATTGCAGGTATAGGCTCTCGATTTAACATGAGTGGCGGCTCTTTAATTATACCAAGCGAAGGTGGCGCAGGAACTCAACATTTAGGTTTTATAAACACGGGTACAAGTGGAGGTAGTGTAACAGGTGGGACACTTCAAATAGGCAGTAGTAGTTCTCCAGTTTCACAAATTATACAAATAAATTCAAATTTTTCTGTTGGAAATATATTAATAAACAGTCCTAACGTTAATGCATCTCTACTAACAAATTCATTAAGTGTGATAAATGATGTTGCCATAAATTCAGGTACGTTAACATCCAGTAACTTAAATATATCATTGGGAGGGAATTGGAATAATAATGGAGGCATGTATGTTGCTGGTTCGGAAACAGTAGAATTATTAGGCCCTTCATTACAAACTATTTTTAAATCAGGTGGAGAAACATTTAATAATTTAACTTTTTCAAACACAGGAACTAAAACATTATTAAGCGCAATTACAGCTAGCAATTGTTTAATTAACACAGGTGCTACTTTAGATGTAAATACAGCAAACAATCAACTTTTGTTAAAAGGTGATTATACAAATAATGGAACTTTTAATGCACGTAAGGGGTTAGTTTTATTAAATGGGGCTGTTACTCAAAGCATTGGAGGAGCGAGTATCACTGCTTTTTATGATTTAACGATTAATAATACAGCTGGTGCAGGATTAAGTAATGCTGAAAATTTATTGAATACATTGACATTGAGTAACGGTAGTTTTAATACAAATGGTAAAGTATTTACGATGATATCTACAGCATCTAATACCGCACGTATAGCCCCAATTACAGGCTCTGGAAATATTTTAGGTAATGTAACTGTTCAGCGTTATGCCCCGGGTGGATATACAGGATGGGCTTTGTTAGGAGAACCTATTACATCCGCATTAACTTATCTAGATTGGAATGATGATTTTCCAATAAGTTGCGTGTCTTGTCCTAATGGAAGTGCTGGCGGTTTCATATCAATTTATACTTATGATGAAACAGCTGTGGGTTCTTATTCCTCAGTAGCATCATACATCCCAATGACGGGTATCACAAATCCTATATCAGCAAATAAGGGGTATTGGGTTTATTTAGGAACTAGCCTCACAACTTCTGCTCCAATAACTATTGATGTGGTTGGCGCAGTAGGTAAATTTAATACAGCAATTGCTTTGACAAGAACAAATACAGGGTCGGTTGTGGATGATGGTTGGAATTTAATTACCAATCCATATCCTTCACCAATTAAATGGAGTTTATTAAAAGGCGCTACTGCTAATATTGATAACGCTATATACTCCTACAATGCAGATTTGAACGGTGGTTTAGGAAGCAGTGCAACTTATGTGAATGGAGTTAGTAGTCCGGCAGTTGGCGCGGGAGGTATTGGTGATACAATTCCGATGTGTCAAGGTTTTTATGTTCACTCAACTGGGGCTACAGTCTTAAATGCTACTGAAACTAATAAGGTTGCAGGTAATCCAACATTTTTAAAAATGAACAACACATCAACGGTTGCTTCGTCTTCCTTACCATTGATTAGACTGCATTTAGACGGTAATTCTAATTATAGTGATGAAACGGTTGTTTATTTACAATCAGGAGCTACTAATAATTTCGACTCACAATATGATGCTATTAAAATGGGAAGTCAGGATCCGTTTGCGCCATCTGTTAGATTATTTGATGGAAATGCAGAGTTTCAAGTGAATGCCATAAGCCCTGCATCACCAAACTTTACAATGCCTTTAAAAACAACAACTGGCTATACCGGAACTTACACAATCAGTTTAGCTAATTTCAATTCATTTCCTACCGGAGCTTGTATTACATTATACGATACTTATTTTAATACAACCACTGATTTAAAAAGTTCTAATTATGTATTTACATTAGTAGATACTACAACGGTATCTCGCTTTACACTTAACATAACTATTAATCCGTTGAACATTACCTCTAATTTAGTTCAACCAACATGCATTAACCCTACTTTAGGAGCAATAAATGCTAAAGGAGTTAGTGCAGGTCCATGGAATTATTATTGGAAAAATGCAACTGGCGCAATTATTAAAACTAGTTTAAATAAAATATCTACAGATACTATAACGAATTTATTAGGTGGAAATTATACACTGGAAGTTAATACAGTTGGTCTTTGTGATAATAATGATTCTCAATTTTCTATTAACACTATAGAAATTCCTGTTGCTCAATTTAGTAACACAGATACGTCATATCTTTCTAATAGTGGAGCGATTAGTTTTATAAATAATTCAGTTAATTCGATATCAAACATCTGGGATTTTGGAGATATGAATGGAACTTCAACTTTAATTAATCCTACATATAATTATATTTCGGCGGGTGTATACACCGTTAGTTTAATAGCCACAAGTAATAGTGGCTGTATAGACACAACTCAAAAAAATATCGTTATAGTGGACAATACATCAGGTATTAAAAATCCACAAAACACAATGGGTTTAGTTTTAAAAACGTTAGAGCGCAATGAATTTATTTTAAATGGAACTTATACTGAAAGTGAAAAAGTTCAAATTTCAATCAATGATGTACAAGGTAAAAACGTGTATGATTTTGGATTTGTAAATTCGAAAAACATACAATTTCCAATAGATTTAAGTTCGGTTAACGCAGGAATATACTATTTAGTTGTTGCAGGAAATAAAACTAAAGTTGTATATAAGTTACCAGTGAAGTAACCATCATAAATTAATTAAATAAAAAAGATGCTGTCCCGAAAAGACAGCCCTTATGTTTAAGTTTATAAGAAGTTAACGCTACTCCAAAACTTAAATAATATTATTGTTTTTTAGTAAGGATAATAATTTCGCCGAATCAAGCGGTTTTTCTATTAATTCCAGCACTTGTGGGTACTCTTTAATTTTAGACTTATCACCAACATCCAAAGAAGATGATACGACGATAATAGCGCAATTTTCTCGAAGTTTTCCTGACATCAAAGCATATTTTTCCAAAAAATCAAAACCATTCATAATAGGCATGTGAATGTCGAGTAAAATAAGATGTGGCCATTTAGTATCATTATTTTCTTCAAGAAATTTTATCGCTTCTGTTGCAAAAGCATATTCCACTATAGTATGAGCTATATTCATTTGTTTTATAAATTCGTGATGAATAAATAAATCTATTCGATTGTCATCAATAATCATGACAGAAATTTTTTTACTCATAATTATTTTTTGTTAGGTATTAATAATTCAAACGAAGTCCCCTGCATTTGATCCGATTGTACTTCAATTTTTCCTCCAATTTTATGTATAGCTTCTTTCGCCAAATACAATCCTATTCCCGTTCCTTCTGTTTGTAAAGAATCTTCTGTTCTGAAAAATAAATTAAATATACTTGAAATATGTTTTTCATTTATGCCTATACCGTTATCTGATATAGTTATACGTGCCTGGCGCTCTTCTATTAATGCTTGTATTTTTATAAAATGATGTTTAGCTAATGGATTTTGATATTTAATTGCATTTGAAATTAAATTTTCAAAAATGATTTTTAATCGTGGTAAATCACCAAAAAACAGATGTTCTTGCTTTACGGATAATTCAAAATTAATGGTGTCATCTTGCTGTTTGTATAATTCCCAAATTGAAGTAATAAATTCTTGAAAATTAATATTTACTTTTACCTCTTCGCTACGTGCATTTTTATAATGATTAATTAAATTTTTAATGAAAGTATCTAATTTAAATACACGACTTTCTATCATCTCAAAATAACGGGATGCTGACTGCATCTCGGGAGCAGTTTTAGCTAAATTTACAATTCCTAAAATAGAGGTTAATGGAGATCGTAAATCATGAGAAATACTATAAGTAAATTTAGTTAATTCATTATTTGTCTTTTGTAATTCGGCATTTTTTAGTTGTAATTCTATCCGCGATTTATAGAGTGTAGCACAATGATCTATTGCCAAAGATAATTTCTCAAAATCCCAAGGTTTTTGAATATACTTGGTAATTTGCCCTCGGTTAATCGCTTCAATAACAATTTCTATATCTGTATGTGCTGTAATTAATAAGCGAATGCTATCAGGATATAAACTAAGGGCTTGCTCTAAAAACTCAACCCCAGTAGTGTTTGGCATGCGTTGATCAGAAATAATGATGTGAACAGGTTCTTTTTCTAAAATTATAAAAGCATCATGAGCACTAATAGCCGTTAATACTTCGTATTCTTTTCTGAAATTTGCACGAAAAGAAATTAAATTATTTTCTTCATCATCAACATATAATATTTTTATTTTTTCTGACATTTATGTAGCTAGGTAGTTATCAATGCGTTTATTCAAAATTATTATAATTTTTGTACCAACACCAAGTTCCGATTCAATTTCGATTTTGGCATGATGACTTTCTATAATTTTAAATACGATAGACATACCTAATCCTGTTCCTTCTCCGACGCCCTTTGTTGTAAAAAACGGCTCAAATACTTTTGCTTTCACGTCCTCAGTCATCCCAATACCAGTATCTTCAATAGATATATAAATGTGTTCGTTTAATTCGTAGGTCCTGATAGTAAGTGTGTTCTCTTCTTCAGTATTCTTTTTATTGATGGCGTATATTGCATTAATCAATAAATTCATAAAAACTTGATTGAGTTTACCAGGTAAACATTCAATTTTTGGAATGCTGCCCAAATCTGTTATTACTGTTGTATTTCTAGGAATGGCACTTTTTAATAAGAGAAGCGTTGATTGTATACCTTCGTTAATGTTTACTGTTTTAATATCGCTTTCATCCAAACGTGAAAAGTTTTTTAGGCCAGCCACTATTTCAGCTGTTCGTTTGGCGCCATCATCGATAACAGAAATCAGGGATTCTATTTCAGTAAGCAAATAAGTTAAATTAATTTGTTCTTTAAAGTTTTCTATTTCTTTAAGTTTATCTGCTAAATTTACTTCAGTTGTTATGGATTCATATTTTTTGATTAATTCAAAAACATCGTCAAAATCCATTTTTAACGGCTTTATATTGGCGCTCACAAAATTGATGGGATTATTAATTTCATGTGCAATTCCCGCAGTCAATTGGCCTAATGACGCCATTTTTTCAACATTCACTAATTGCGCTTGTGTATTTTTTAGGTTAGATAAAGTAATATGCAGTTCGTCGTTTGTGTGTTTCAATTCAGTGGTACGTTTTTCTACTTTATGTTCTAAGACAACATTTTGTTCTATAATTAATTTTTCGTTTTCCTGCAACGCCAATAAGGCAGTGGTTTGTGATTGTTCTTTTTCTTTTTTTAGGATATTAATACGATCAGCTAAGGCGAATGATAGTAAGATAACTTCAGCAGCAGTGCCGAAATGCATGGTATATCTAGTGAATACATTGTATGGTAAAATCCCAAAATCTTTAAGTACATATATACATACTCCAATTAAAAAAATTGACCAGCCTATTAAAAAATATCTAGCTTCTGAAAATCCACGTTTGTATATTTTATAAGCAATGTAAAGCATAAAAACAGAAACGATAGAAGATGTAATTTCCATAAGCATGAAACTCATTTTATATAACCCTATAAAACTTAAAATTATAGAAAGTGAATATGGAATAAAAAAGAAAAAAGAAAAATAATATGCTTTTGGATTTCGTTCTTTTAGCCTTAAAAATCCCTTAAAAAATTCTAAGCCAGCCAAGCTAACAAGAGAAGGGAATAGGAACGAACTGTAAACGGCTAGCCAAGGCAAATTAGGCCACAATAATTGAAATGTATAACCCTGCAGACTTGCCTGGGTTAACATAGTTAAGGTGATATATATAGAGTATAATATATAGCTTTTATCTTTAAAAATTCTATAAATAAATAAATTATATAATATCATAACTAACATTATTCCCATATATATACCACCAGCAACATTACTTATTACGCATTGATTAAATAATGATGTTGGGGTACCTATTATCATAGGTACTTGCATATTTTCTTTACAATTTAATTTTATATAAAAAGTTTTAGTGCAATTTAAAGGAATATCAATGTCGAATAAATATTCAGGAGTTAAGTATTTGCGAAAATTAAATGATTGCATTTCTCCTAACCTAATTACATCAAATTTTTTCATTGAAGAATCGTAAGAATAAAATTCAATTTCATCAATTATAGGTTGATTAATTTGTAAGATCAATTTATCAGTTTTAGATCTGTTTTTTATTGTTATTTTAATCCATATAGGTGACTTTATTATTCCGAAATTCGGTGTACTTTTCTCAACTAATAAAAAGCTGTCTTTTTTTATAATTTGGTTAATGGATAAAGTATGAGTCTTGTCCTCGAAATAGTAAACTTGGTTTGTAATTTTTAAATTTTCGTTTTCATTATTATACATTATTTGTGAAGATGCATTGTAATGAATGAGCATTAATAAGAAATATATATATATTATGACTTTGCTCATAGTTTAGAAATTAGAAGATTATAATGAATTTTTATTTCTGTTTTCGTACCTTTTTCTATAAAAGTTTGGATTGGATTTTTCCTAATAGAAGTCATTCTATTTTTATCAAATTCATTAGCTGTACTTAGAGTATGTGCATTTAATATACCCAAAACATTTGCGGTATATGTGTCATTTGGGTATGGAAAATCACCATTATTACCCAGCTCAGAATTAATCACAAATCCCACATTTTGAAACATACGTAATGAGTATCCCGCACAAATGCCAATCATCGTTTTAAATTTCAGTTGGTTTGATATAGATACCCCGGATCTCACCAACAAAACACTAATTCCAAGACCAGCAATTTTTTTTGAATTCCATAGCCCACATAATTCACCAACACCACCATTATTTCTATAGTTCTCCACCAAAGTATAAATTCTGTTATCCATTTTTCCAATAGCTGTTTCTACAGGTAAAAAATGATCTTTGTCTGAAATTTGAACTCTTATACCACCAACCATTTCATTATTACTGAATTTTTCCGCGATAATACAATACATATTGGGGTTTCTAATCCAATCATCATTACTTGAAGTTACATTAGAAATCCCATAATCTTTTAAGACATTTATGTGTTCTTCCTTGTACTTTACACACGTTTCAAATTCATCAATAGCTCTAAATGCGCGAATCTTAATTTCCATAACAATCTTAATGAATAATTACTAATACATCTTCCAATTCTCTTCTTAATGATTTAGTTTTAGGTTGTGATGAAATGCATAATCTAAATAAAAAAACATCATTTGTATTACTATCTAAATTCATAATAGTAACAAATTCATTTCTTAAAATCTTTAATTCTTCTTGCATTTCAACATCCATTTCAATGCCATTACCTTTTAGTAACCTCATAAAAAAAAATGTGGCAGGTGATTGTGGTTGAAAAGATATTTTCATTGCATTAGCCGCTAACCAAGTTCGTTGAATAGATCTTCCGCCATTAAAATAACACGAAGGAGAATATTTTGGCATTGTGATCAAACATATTGCTGAAGAACTTAAAACAGTTTTGTTTGATAATTTTTCAAAGGCATATCCTTTGCCCCATTTTTTGAGTGTATTTACTACTTCCCAATCTTTGGCAACAATAAAACCAGTTTTTTCTGTTGCAGTCATATCAACAGTATTTAAATCGATTCCGTCCCTTTTTAATTCATTTTCTTCATCCGTCCAGCGAATTTCATTTACAAAATCAGAATGCCCTCGCTTATGCATTATTCTTAGTCTTTCTATGCTAGAGACTACATGTGCTATTCTTTCAATTTCATCTATCGAATCAATAATTTTGAGTTGAGCACCATCAATAGAACCCGCTACTTGTTTCAATTCTTCTAATAAATGAGGCGCAATTATTTTTCGTTCACTAATTGTTCTGTTCGTTAATCTCGTTTCAATTTCAGAAACTAAATAATCGTATGAATTTTTTGTAGAAATGAATTGTTCTTTTAAAAACGTAAACTGACAAATAACTCTGAGCTCAGTTGTTAATGGAAAAAGTATGAGTTCAGGATTAAGATTAATTTCATGAGATTTTAAAATTAAATTTTCGGTTGCTGCGCCAAAACTGATATAAGAAGCTAGTTGATCAAAGTCTAACAAAGATTCTGAACGACTGATGTCATGGAATAAATATAAATTTCCTTTTGTATAGTACCATTTCCAAGCCTGAGCATTTCCTCCAGAAGGCGCTTTTATAGATGCTTCTACTATCAATTGAATTTGAGATTCTGTTGGAACTAAACGATGTTCATCTATTGGAATATTTAATTTTAATACAATAGATTCCATTTCAGATTGAGTGAGCGATTCTTTTAAAACAGTGCTCTCAATACGTTCAATTTGATTCGTTTTTTTATTACCAATAAGTTCTTCTATATCTAAATGGTATCTTCCAGAATCTGTAAATTGATTTAATAATAATCTTCTACTAACGTCGGTTGCAATGCCTCCTCCCATTGTAACGGCAGATGCAAGTTGCGGCCATGTATTAATAGTTTGCTCTATTTCGAGCATCGATGCTCTTAATCTTAAAGAAGAAGTTTCAATGCCTAATACATCTAACATATAAGGAATTTTTTCTTCAGTTGTTTTAAGTTGTTTTAATTTATTGATATCTAAATAATCAACTAAGCCATGCAAAATACTTCGGTTGGGTTCCAAATCAAATCTTTCAACATCAACTGTACAACGATCGCTAGCCTCCATCACAACAGGTATTCCTAATTCTCGTGCTTTATAGCGACTTAATATTTTTATACCAAAACCATCAGACTCTTCTAGTAATAAATCTAATTTACCCCCCTCTAAAAAAAACTGATCCATGTTTTTTTCGGTTAAGCCTTCAGGAAAACAAGTTACTTTTAGATATGGATCAATTTCAGAAATTTCTCTTGCTACCGAATATACTTTTGGCAAACCTAAATTATGAACTCCAGTTCTTATTCTATTTAAATTCGTTAACTCTAGTAAATCAAAATCAGCTAATCTAATTTCGTTACAAACTCTTTCCATTGCTAATGTAACCGAAACTGATTGCCCGACTGATAACCCAATCACTCCAATTTTTTTTTGTGATAATATATCACGTTCTTCTTTGGTAATTTTATTTTGATTACGACTTGTTCTTACATCAATAAATTCTTCTTCGTCTAAAATATGAACTACTCTGTTAGTCCAAGGATAATGAATCCATACGCCATATTCGTAAATAGATAATGTACCAATATGTTTGGAAACTTCAGTTTCTAATTCGGAAGGAGTATATTTTTTAGACGGATTTTTACACTTTATCAATTCTTTAATCTGATCAAGTATAAAATCAATTACCATAATACCAGGAGTTGAAAGTAATTGATTTAGGTTTTCAAATTCTTCTTTGTTATAAATTCTAAAAAATAAGGGCTTGTGTATCGTTATAAATTCGGCTTGCCTGATTTTAAAATTTTCTATTTTACTAACGAAATTTCTCATAAAAAAATATTAAATAAATGTTGTAATCTTTTTATACACAAGACTTATTATGAGACATAATATAGGAACTTGAACTTTAGTAAAGTTAAAATAATTCTTCTGTATTCTGCATCATAGAGCTGTAAATTTACTATCTTTAAGCAATAATTTTTTTTAATTGGCCGTTCGTAAAAGATTTTAAAAACATGGAAGATGGTAATTTAATAAATGTGTTATATGTGGATGACGAAGAAAATAATTTAGTTTCTTTTCGGGCTGCTTTTCGACGATATTTCTCTATTTACACTTCTCGTTCAGTTCAAGAAGCATATACTGTATTAAGTGCTAATGAAATTCATGTTTTAATTACGGATCAACGAATGCCGGAAACTCTTGGTACAGAGCTTTTAACTCAATCTGTAAAAGATTACCCTGATCAAGTTAGAATTTTACTTACAGGATTTGCTGATGTTGAAGCAATTAAAGAGGCAATAAATAAAGGTCAGATTTATCATTATTTACAAAAGCCTTGGAATGACAGCGAGTTAAAAGAAACGATTGAAAATGCCTATAAAATATATCATTTAAAAAAAGAGCAAAAAGAATTAAATCAAAAAATACTAATAACTAACGATCAATTAGAGTTTATGCTTAGGCAAAAATTAATATCATAAATTAATTTAACTGAGCTGATCAAAATACTATTATGAAAAGAAAAGAGCCAACCCATACTTATAACTATGTTATGTTAGTAGACGATAATGAATTAGATAATTTCATTAATCAAAAAACAATTGAGGCAAATCATTTTGCAAATAAAGTATATCTCAATACAGGAAGTAAAAGTGCCTTAGAATTTTTGAAAAATTTAGAAATTTCAGGAACAGAAACTTCAAATTTTTTTCCCGAAGTAATTTTTGTAGATCTTAATATGCCAATGATAGACGGGTTTCAGTTTATTGAACATTTAAAGACAGCATTACCTAATAATTTTAATTCAATAAAAATAGTTATTTTAACTTCTTCAATTACTCCAAGTGATAAAGAAAGAGCTCAAAAAATATCAAAGGAGATTGTTTTTTTAAACAAGCCACTTACAAAAGAAATGCTAAATCAAATTTGATATTTCCTTTTTAATTCTGGAATCAAATGCGCCAAAAATTCATTATTCTTATGGTTATTTGCAATAAAAAGAATAGTAAAATCTCTTTGTTTAAAAATATTTTTTGGTAGCGCCTCCTTGCTAATAATTAAATTAAATGCTTTTAATAAATACGAAATATGATTATAATCTTCGGTATTTGTAGCTTTAATTTTTCGACTTATAATGCTATTAACTGTTTTTAAATTGATTAATGCTTTGTCGTATTCTTTTGTTACGATGTAATAATAAATTAGTGTCAATTTAATATTTAGGTACAAATGACTGTAATTTTTTAAAACAAATTCATTATGAATATTGACTAATAAACTTATAGCATCTTTATATTTTTCCTGATTAAAATAAATCATAGAGTGATATAAACAGATTGATATTTGAGTGCGACCATCTTTAGGGTCAAACAAAATAGCATCTTTATTAGTGTCTAAATATAAGGTACTCATGATGCGTTGCTCTTCACAATATTTAATTTTAGAAATTAAAAATCGGGATACAAAGCAAATGTGATTGTATAAAAATAAATTTGCAAATTGAGCATTAACTTTTTCATAGTAGAATTTAGTTTCTTGAGCAGAATTAATAGAATAATAATACTCAAAACATAAATAATCAAAGACTAATTCCCATTTTTTTTGTACGATGGTACCGGGTAAATCATCAAAAATAATTCTTGTTTGTAGTATTAAGTTGCTTGCACTTTGCTTATTAGCCGAATTATATGGGCAAAATATAACTAACTGTAATTCAACTAAATTTTTAATTAATTCGATTTGTTTAGTGGGACATAAAGTGTAAATATTTTCTATTTCTATTTTTATGAAATTTAATTTTTCGGATAATTCATTAGATTTTGATGACTCATATTGTGTTAATAAACGACAAAAATTACCTAAAAGTTCCTCTGATTTTTCTAAAGATAAACCAAAAGAAACTTGTTTATTGTAGAGTTGAGAATAATAATAATATTTATCTGAATATAAATTCATTTTTTTTAGAGCACTGTATACAACTAGTAACTCATTATGCATATCAAATCTATTTAGTTCTTTTTCTAATTTTTCTAAATAAGCCACCGCTGTTTCTCGCGGGCTATTTAAGCAAACTTCAGGGACTTGTAATAGTAATTTTATAGATTTTTCCTGATCTATAAACATATCACAGGATAAAGATTCCTGAATTTTATCATACAATCTAGATTTTAATACATAAAATGCATTAGCGTTTACGCCTAATTGTTGTCTGATTTCCTTATCAGTAAGATTTGTATTTTTATATGATTGAAAAAGATGAAGAAATCTATCGGCCTTATTTTTTATTAAAGTTCTTTCAATTTCAAAATAATTATCTTTTTCTAACTGAATTATAACTTCTTTAAGTTTTATCACGTTTACTTTTTATTAAGTATAATTTATTTTGAAAGTTATAAATGTAAGCATATTAAATTGACTTAATATTTCAATATTATGCATGTTCGTGGTTATTATGATATTTTTGGTATAACAAAAGTGCTGTTATAAAGCATACTTTATTTAAAAATATTCTTTTTATCAAAAATTCTTACATATTAACTATAAATAGAAAATTCTTATTTTATGGTGTATTTTTAAAATAAATTGCGATAAATGTGTGCTGATTGGTTTTTTAATTTAATGCAACATTTAATGGTTAATACTACTGATAGATAATTATTTTTTAAACTTGATAATGAAAGTGGTGCCTACATCTACTTTACTTTCTATATCTATCGTACTTCCCAATGCTTCTATTTGAGATTTAATTAAATATAATCCTAATCCTTTTCCGTCAGGATTGTCGTGAAATCTTTGATATAATTTAAATAATTTTTCTTTGTGTAGTTCTGTATCTATGCCTATGCCATTATCATTAAATGTTAGAATTACAAAATCAATGGAGTCTCTTGAAGAAATATTTATTTTTAATTTTCGTTTAGGCGATTTGTATTTTATCGAATTAGTGAATAAATTTAGTAATACGCTTTCTAAATATGCTTTAGTGAAATTTGCAAAAGGAGCTTCTTCGAAATTGTAATTTACTTTTACCTCATTATCGTCAAGTGTGATGTTTAATTGAGATAGAACGTTATTGGTAATTTCAGTTAATGAAATGTTTTCTTTTACAATGTTAATTTGATCTTTTATTATTAAAACATTTGTTAAATCTTTAATAGTATCATCAAACATTAGTGCAGATTGTTTAATGCCTTCTAATATTAGTTTTAAAGTTTTGTTAGGGATTTTATATTGTTCAATAAGTGTTGTTAAACCTAATAAATTAGCTATTGGTGCTCTTAAATTGTGAGATGTAACGTAAGAAAACTGTTTTAAGTCTTTATTATTTTGTGATAATTCTGCAATAATTAATTCTTTTTCTATTTCTCGTATTTTACGTTCAGTAACATCTTTTTCAATCGCAATAAAATGGGTCGGTTTCCCTAGTTCATTTGTTACTGGTGATATTGACATATTAATCCAATATTCTTCTCCATTTTTTCTATAATTAATTATTTCTGTTTGATATTTTTGATAGTTTACAATTGCTTTTCTTATTTTATCTAATTCTTTTCTATCGCTATTTATACCTTGAAACATCTTTGGGGAATTACCAATGAGTTCTTCAATCGAATAGCCCGTCATTTTAATAAAAGGATCATTTACAAAAACGATTATTTGCTCTCCTGTTTTTGCATCAGGTTCTGTAATTATAACAGAATCTGTCGTATTTGTGATAACCGATTCTAAAAGTTTTAAGCGTAATTCTTCTTTCTTTTGATCAGTAATATCCTGCATGGCGCCTATCATTCTGGTAGGTTTGCCATTATCATCCATTACTAAAAACCCTCTATCATATATGTATTTATAAGTGCCATCCGCACACATAAATTGGTACTCATATTCCCATCTTGATTTTTTATTTATTAAACAATCCGCCATACTCAAGCGTACACGTGTTAAATCATTAGGATGAATTTTTGAATACCACCAATCTGACTCGCTCAAATTACCATGATGGTAATCATAGCCATAAGTATCTTTAATACCTGAGCTCCAAAATGTTTTGTTGGTAATTAAATCAACATCCCAAATGGTATCGTTGGTAGCTTTAGCAATAATATCATAGCGTTCTTTTGATATTTTTAATTTTTCTTCGCTTAATTTACGTTCAGTAATATCTAAAAGATAGCCATACCAAACGATTGTTCCATCCTCTTTTTTACTAGGATACGAGGCGCCTTTTATCCATGTTATTTTATTTTTAATTGCAATGCTTCTGTATTCAAAATCCCATTTTGTTAAATATTTTCTTGATTCTTCGATAGATGATAATAATCCTGACAAGTCATCAGGATGCAATGTAGAAAAGGCTTCTGAGGCATCTTCCTTTAATAATTCTATATCTATATTTGGTAATATATTATGTATGCTTTTACTTATAAATGGAAAGGTCATTTTCCCATCAACAGAAATTTCAAATTGATATACTATCGTATCTATATTTTCTGTTAATTTAGTTAATTGTTCGTGGTTTTGTTTTAACTGCTCTCGCACTTTTTGTTTTTCGGTAATATCTCGGCAATTTGATACGATAGCGTTTACATGTGTATTACTTAATAAATTAGTTTTTATACCTTCTGTCCAAATATAATCTCCTGTTTTGGTTAAAATTCTTATGGTACTTGGTAGAGGGATATTGGGATTTTTCAATAATGTGGTTAAAGTCTGTTGCGATGTGAATCTATCGTCAGGATGAATTAGTAATTCGTATGATGTGTTTTTAACTTCATGTAATGACTTTCCGATAATTTTTTCGAGGGAAGGACTGATGTATATGATAAGACCTTTTTCGTCGGTTAAGGTTAAAATATCGCTGGCATGTTCAATAATAGAATAGAATCGTTTCTCGTTACTAATTACTAATTGTTCGGCTTGCCTTTTTTTAGTAATATCTCTCGAGGTAATAAAGGCGCCTATTATATTTCCATTTTGGTCAACTGCTGGTTTATATTTAATGAGGAAATATGTTATTCCTTTTTCACTATCAGTAATGTTTATTTCATCTTCTATCGTTTCTCCTTCCAAGACTTTTAAATATATTTTTTTTACAGTATCTCTTCTGTTTTCTTGAGTGTAGTCTATTATCGAATGCCCTTTTTGAAGATCTTTTTTAAATAATAATTTATAACGTTTTTTTAATTGATTATTAAAAGAAACGATTTTTAAATCTGTATCTATCAGTACAAAACTTTCTTCGGTATTATTTAATAAAAGCTGTATTTTTTCCTCGGTTCTTTTTCTATCGGTAATGTCTATTAATATGGTGCTTGTTCTAGTTTCTTTATTTTCGTTCACAAAAATGGCAGATGAAAATTCGCAGGGAAAGCGCTCTCCATTTTCACGAATACCAATTAATTCTCCTGTTGCTTTCCCTTTTTTTTCTCGTGTTTTTAACCCTTTTAAGATATTAGGATCTGAAATGTCAAAAATAGCTTGCCTCCCCAGTTTTCGGAATTCTTTTAAGCTATAACCAAATAGATCTAATGCTGCCTTATTAGCTTCTATGATCGTTCCATCTGGCTTTCCAAAAATAATACCATGGATGGAATTTTCAAATAGTGATAAAAAAATAGCATGATTTTCATGTGTTTTTGATTTTGTGTTTTTGATAGATTTTGCCATAATATTCTTCGAGAATCTTTTCACAATTTACAAAAATATTCATTCGTTATTTTTATGATTTATATTTAATAATAAATGATATGTAAGTTTATTTGTAAAATAGTTTGTTTTAAATGTTTTAATACCAATACATAGCTTATCTGCATTTTATATATTGATTATCCAACAAATGATAGGAGCATCATTTATTTCTTTTTTTTACCCAATATCCAAAAAAGCAATACGGGTAATAAAAAAATATCAGCAATAACAGCTATGATAATAGTAATGCAAATTAAAAAACCAAAATAAAAGGTGCTTTGGAAGTCACTAATCATCAAGCTTAAAAAGCCTCCCATTAAAATAAAGGTAGTTAATAAAATGGGCTTGCCTGTTTCAAAATAAGTCCGCTTAAAGGCATATAACAATGATTTTCCATATCCCAGCTCTATTTTAAGCCGAGATATAAAGTGAATGGTGTCATCTGTGGCTACACCAAACGCAATACTAAATACTAAAGAAGTTGCTGCTTTTAATTCAATACCCGCAAAGCCCATGATACCTGCAATTATTATTAAGGGTATAAAGTTTGGTAAAATAAATACGATTACCATTTTCCAACTACGATGTAAAAAATACGTGAGTATGCCAATAACCACAATAGAAAATAAGAAACCTTGGATCATATTATTTACCATGTATTCATTGTTTCTATCTATTAAATGAGCAGCACCTGTAATTTTAATTTCTATATCTTGTTGGTTAATATTTTGTTTTAAAAATTCTTGAAATTTTTTATTACGTTCGTTAATGACGATACTCCCTACATCAGCTATCTTTCCATTGATACGCGCATAATGCCCATCAATAGTAATAATACGTTTAATGTCTTTGTTCTTTTTATTGGACATTAATTGTTTTTTGATTGGCTCGTAATCTTCTTGAGTAGGAAAAACGCCCTCTC
>JAYVDU010000043.1:0-6970 GCA_043749245.1 Bacteroidota bacterium
TTCTTTAAAAATGCAAAAGAAAGAAAAGTAATGAATGTTTTATTAAGAGATGTGATTATTAATTATTGCAAAGACATAACTCAACAAGGAAAAACTTTAAAACCAACTTTAGATGGCAGAATTCAATTATCAAAATAGACGCGATTTTTTAAAATATTTTGTAGGCACTTCAGCGGTATTAACTGGTTTTCCTGCATTATCCAAAGAAGTACTAAAAAGCAAAGATTTATCACATCTTACTATTTTATACACTAATGACTTGCATAGTCGTATAGAACCATTCCCTACTAACGACCCTAAATTTGCTAACCTCGGCGGTTTTGCAAGACGTGCGGCGGTTATTGATAGCATCAAAAAAGAAAATGATAATATTCTATTATTAGATGCAGGAGATATTTTTCAAGGCACACCTTATTTTAATTTATATCAAGGAGAACTTGAGTATAAATTAATGAGCTTAATGCAGTATGATGCAACAACATTGGGTAATCATGATTTTGATTTAGGTATTGAAAACATTGAGAAACAAATGCCTCATGCTAATTTTTCGTTTATTAATTGCAACTATAATTTTTCGGATACTTGCTTACATAATAAAATTTTACCGTATAAAGTTTTTATAAAAAACGGCATAAAGATTGGCGTATTAGGCTATGGCATTGAATTGGAGGGCTTAGTAGATAATAAAATGTATAAAAATACTATTTACCAAGATCCTTTAGAAATTGCGAACTCAACAGCCAAACTATTAAAGCACGATTTAGGTTGTGATTACATCATTGCCTTATCACATTTAGGATTTAAGTTTGAGGAGAAAAAAATAAGTGATTCGTCAATGGCTCCATTAACAGAAAATATTGATTTAATAATAGGCGGACACACACATTCGTTTTTAGAGCATCCTCTCAAATTAGTTAATAAAGCAGGGAAAGACGTGTATGTAACTCAGGTGGGATGGGCAGGTATATGGTTAGGCAAATTAGATGTGTATTTTTCTTATAATAAGAAAAAAATCTTACATAATTCAAATAACAGAAAAATTTAAAAAAGCAAGTCCAAAACGAAAATTTTTTGAAATTAATTATTACTTTTTTTGTTGCGAGATTGAATTATCAGTATATATTTACAAACTCGAACTTGTTCATAACAACTAACACTATATACTTTAAAACTTTTTTATTACTATGAAGGAAAAAACAGCAGAAACCGTGTGGAAGAATTGCCTAAAAATAATTCAAGATAATGTAAGCCCTCAGAATTTCGCTACTTGGTTTGAACCGATTAAAGCAATCAAAATTCAAGATGATGTATTAAACATTCAAGTACCTTCACAATTTTTTTACGAATGGTTAGAAGAACACTACATTACTATCATTAAAAAAGTTATTCGTAAAGAGCTTGGCTTAGAAGGTCGTATTGAATATAGTATCGTTATGGATAACGGTACAGGTAAATCAGAAAAAGCTGTTATGCTTAAAGTACCTAATATTAATACTAATCTTAGAAACAATCCTGTATCTATGCCAATAGATGGTGGATCAATTAGAAATCCATTTATAATACCAGGACTTAAAAAAGTTTCAGTTGAATCTCAATTAAATCCAAATTATTGTTTTGATAATTTCGTAGAAGGTGATTGTAACCGTTTAGCGCGCTCTGCTGGCTATGCTGTTTCTCAAAAACCAGGCGGCACTGCCTTTAATCCCTTATTATTATATGGTGGTGTTGGATTAGGCAAAACTCACTTAGCTCAAGCTATTGGTATTGATATTAAAAAGAATTTTCCAAACAAAACAGTATTATACGTTCAATCAGAAAAGTTCATTGCTCAATTTATTGATTCAATCAAAAACAATAACCAAAACGATTTCGTTCATTTTTACCAAATGATAGACACGTTAATTATTGACGATATTCAATACTTAGCGGGAAAAGAAAAAACACAAGATGTATTTTTTCACATCTTCAACCACTTACACCAATTAGGTAAACAAATTATTTTAACAGCTGATAGAGCACCTGTAGAAATGCAAGGTATCGAACAACGTTTATTATCACGTTTCAAATGGGGCTTAAGTGCTGATTTACAAACTCCAGGTTTAGAAACTCGTATTGCTATCTTAGAGAAAAAAGTTTACAATGAAGGAATTCAATTACCTAAAGAAGTTTGCGAATACTTAGCGTATAGCATTACATCTAACGTGCGTGAATTAGAAGGTGCTTTAATTTCGCTATTAGCACAGTCTTCATTAAACAAAAAAGTAATTACGTTAGAGCTGGCTAAGCAAATGATTGACAAGTTTGTTAAATCTACTGCTCGCGAAGTATCTATTGATTATATCCAAAAAGTTGTATGCGATTATTTTGATTTGAATATTGATTTAATGAAATCAAAAACTCGTAAGCGTGAAGTAGTTCAAGCACGTCAAATAGCTATGTATTTTGCGAAGTGTATGACTAAATCATCTCTAGCTACTATTGGTATGCATTGCGGTGGTAAAGATCACGCAACGGTATTACATGCTTGTCGTACAGTAAACAACTTAATGGATACTGATAAACGCTTTAAAGCTTATATTGAAGAGTTAGATAAAAAGATAAGTATCAATAACTAATTCAAAAAAACAATTTTCTAAAAAAATCCTTTCTTTAATTGGAAAGGATTTTTTTTTAATAAAAAATAATGCTTTCTTCACATACCATATATCTAATTTTCCCGACAATTGGCGCCATTTTAGGCGCCATGCTTTGGTTAAGTTACTTAAAAAAAATTGATATATTTGAACATGAGCGAGTCGTTGATATTTGTATTGCTTTAATTGTTGGTTATTTAACTCCCAGTATAACGCTATGGGTTTATTATGGGTTTGAAATATTAGGCTTCAATTTTAATGGCAAAGCCTTGAATGATATTTTATATGCCATTTTTGGTGTGGGTGTTACTGAAGAATTTTCGAAACTATTAGGCGTTGTTATAGTGTTTAATATATTAAAAAAACATATAAGCGAGCCTATTGATTACTTGATATTTGCAGGCATAGTCGCATTAGGATTTTCTGTCAGAGAAAATTTTATTTATTATAACAATTATGGGTCTCAAGTTCTTACCGGCCGTACATTAATATCTTGCTTAACTCATATTATTAACACCAGTATTTGCGTATACGGCTTATACAGCTATAATATATTTAAAGTTGGGACTAAATTCGGAAATGCATTTATTGGATTAAGCGTGGCTATTGTCTCACATGGCTTATTCGATTTGTTTTTGGCACATCAATTTATAGGCATCTTTACCCCGTTATTAGCATCTATTATTTATTTGATCGGTATTAATTTTTGGATACAATTTTTCAGCAATGCCATTAATTTTTCGCCATTTTTTAATTATCAAAAAGTAGGTCATTCTACAAGATTATATAAACCAATATTATTTTGGTACACTGCCTTAGTTATTTTAGAATTTATATATGCATGGTATTATAAAGATATTTTATTTGCCTTAAAAGATGTTTTTTTTAATACTCTAAATGAGGGGGTTTTATTGCTAATTGTGGCTTTGCGCATTAATCGGTTAAAAATAAATAAACGAAAATATTTTCCAATCAAAATACAATTCCCTATTTATTTTACGCTAAATGATGATGAAGATTATAATTTTTTTGGGATATTTCCTTTAAAAATAAGAGGTGAAAACGAATATGAATTTCGGTTTTTACAATACATGGGAAAAGTTGTTTTAATTTGCCCGTTAGATAAAAATACATCCATACTTAAAACTGACAGAAAGGCCAGACTATTAAAAAAATATTTTTTAAAGAATGATGTGGTTACTTATTTAGTAGAAATACAAAATGATGCCCATGCTGCTAAAGAAATATTTTTACTCAAACCAAAAACTACACCATCTCATTTGATAGATGCTGATTTCCCTATTGCAACGCTCATGTATTATGATAATTCAGCTGCATTTCATAAAGAACATAAAACACTTTCTTATCGATCTTTAAAACCTATTGAAGAGGTTTATATCAAAGCTTAATTTTTTCAAATAATCAATCAGAATCTTGGTGCTTTGAATAATTCCGCTAATCCTTTGTAAAAACCAATAAAATAAATACCAGTTAATTCATTTAAAAAAGCGTTATTTTTATGTGATGCAAGCTATTATCGAATTAAGTGGTATAAAAAAAGAATATAAAATTGGGTCGGAAGAAATTCATGCCTTAAGCGGCGTGAGTTTAAATATATTCAAGAACGAATACGTAGCCTTAATGGGCCCAAGCGGAAGCGGGAAATCAACCCTGATGAACATGTTGGGATGCTTGGATTCCCCTACGGATGGCGAGTATACATTAAATGGGTTAGCAGTTGCAAAAATGAGTGATAATGAGTTAGCTGAAGTACGTAATAAACAAATCGGTTTTGTATTTCAAACCTTTAATTTATTACCTCGCTCTACTACTTTAGAAAATGTAATGTTGCCTTTAGTTTATTCGGGTATAGCAAAACCTAAACGGGAAGAAATGGCAAAAAAAGTATTGGAACAAGTTGGTTTAGGTAATCGCATGAGTCATAAGCCAAATGAGCTATCTGGTGGGCAACGCCAGCGTGTTGCAATTGCGCGTGCCTTGGTTAATAATCCGGCAATTATATTAGCCGATGAACCAACAGGAAATTTAGATAGTAAAACATCCATCGAAATTATGGGCTTATTTGAAGAAATTCATAAAAATGGAAATACGATTATTTTAGTAACACATGAAGAAGACATTGCTTTATATGCTCATCGCATCGTCCGTTTGAAAGATGGTATAGTTGAATCGGATAACCAAAATGCTAATATTACTACCTATAAAAAACGAACGGAAGAAACTAATTAATTAGTAGTCACAAGAAATTGAAGCTTTCTTGCCAACACTAATTAAACTACCTCAGCCTTAGTAGTCCCATTATACTGTATGATCAAGTGATGGTCACCTTTTTCAATTGTATTGAGACGAGAAAATGTTTTATAATTAAAATGTAAAGGAAGGGCGATGAAACGGTACTTATGATGGTTTAATTTCAAGGTATTGATTAATCCTATTTTCTCAACGTGTTCAACTTCCTCTAAAAACAAGGTTTTAGGCTTCACTTTAAAATGCAAATAGTAATCCACTGCTATTAATTCTTTCAAAATTAAGTCTGTTGGATGATTCATTTCAGCATACTGAGTGATGATATCAAACACATCCGTTAACGAATATTTATGATATTCTTTTTGCGTTCCAAAATAACTTCCTAAACCTAATAAGAAATCAAAAATACTATAATTAGTTGTTACATATTTTAAAGTATTCATTGCCTTATGGCTATTCCAGTATATTTCGAGCGCATGCTCTAATTTCACAATCTGTTCTAATTGTGTTTTCGTTAAATACTTACTTTCAATAATTTGATAAGGAGGCATCGGATCAAACACAAAATCATGTTCTTTATATGTATCTCTTACTGGCGTACCTTTCAAAAATTTTAAGAAACCCAATTGCATTTCGGGAGCAAATAATTGAAATACTTCTTCAAAACTATATTTAATATCATCCCAGTAATCAAGCGCCATGCCTACAATTAGGTCTAAGTGCATTTCTACTTTATAGTCTAATTGCTGAATGATACTTTTTGTTTTTTCGAAATTTTGTTTGCGTTGCACTAATAAATTCGCTTTTTGATTAACGGTCTGTATCCCAATTTCAAAACGGAATAAGCCAAATGGCACTTTATCATGTATAAACTGAATAATATCAGGATGCAAAATGTCTGCAGTAATCTCAAACTGAAATACATTTTGCGGTTTATAATTTGCCAAAATAAATTTAAAAATATCAAGTGTAAAATCTTTTTTGATATTAAAGGTTCTATCCAAAAACTTAATCACACGCCCGTGTTCCATCATGTGTAGCAACGTTGCTTTTATATGAGGATCTGGCAAGTAACGTACTTTATTATCTAAACTCGCCAAACAAAATCCGCATTTATAGGGGCATCCACGCGATGTTTCGATGTATAACACTTTATTATATAAATCAGCTTCTACATCATCACTATAAGGCATAATGTGCTCATAGTTTTTCAAATCAAACATCGGAGCCGATTTGCTTTCTACAATTTTACCATCAACTTTGCGCACCAAACTTTGAACCTGTTCTATGTTTGGATAAGCGTGAATAAATTCATTGAAAGGCGTTTCGCCTTCGCCTACAATAATAAAATCTATATAGGGCAAAGCAATCACATCATTCCAATCGTAGCTTACTTCTGGTCCACCTAATAAAATAGCAGTGTTTGGATTTAATGCTTTTATTTTTTTAGCAACTTCCAGTGTTTCAGTAATATTCCAGATATAGCAGCTAAAGGTAACGACATCATACTTGGCGCACTGAGCGGCAATGTCGTCTCTATCTTCTTTAATCGTAAATTCTTTCCAAGCAAGCCCTTCAAAATTTTTGTTTAATTGATATAACAACCTAATTGCTAAATTAGTGTGAATGTATTTGGCATTAAGTGTCGTCAGTAATACTTGCATCAGATAAAGATACTCGATTTACTTGTTGTTACAAAACAGAATGTTTAAGTATCGAAAAACCCGCCACTTATTAATAAATTTTTATATTTACTTAGTGAATAATCATCTACATATTATTTCCTTTGATATCCCCTACCCCGCTAATTATGGCGGAGTCATTGATGTGTTTCATAAAATAAGATGCTTAAAAGCAGAAGGTGTAAAAGTGATATTACATTGTTTTGAATATGGAGATAGAAAACCCTCTCCTGAACTAGAAAAATTATGTGAGAACGTATATTATTATAAACGTAACAGCTCTTTCGTCAATCAATTGTCGTTATTACCATTTAATGTGAAATCACGGATAAGCTCAGAATTGAAGCAACGATTATTACAAGATAACTATCCTATTTTATTTGAAGT
>JAYVDU010000044.1:0-6968 GCA_043749245.1 Bacteroidota bacterium
TGATTTCGAAGAAATTGCCATAAATGCATATATCGAAAAAGATGGTGAAATTATAGCTTGTGGGCGTTTACAAAACAATGGCAATGGTATAGGTCAAATACGTTATATGGCAGTTAATAATGGCTTTCAAGGCAAAGGATTAGGTAAATTAATTGTGGCCAAATTAGAAGACGAAGCCAAACGTATGCAACTCCAAACAATTGAATTACAAGCGAGAGAAAATGCCCTTGATTTCTATAAAAACCAAGGTTACATCGTTAAAGAAACATCCTTTAAATTATGGGGTATTATTCAACATTACTTAATGAGTAAGCATTTGTAAGACACAACTAACACCACAAAAAAAACCCTTAAAAGACTCATCTTTTAAGGGTTTTTAAGAAAATCGAATATTTTAGTTTTTAATTATCTTACCCCTTTTTATTGGATTTTCACCTGCAACAACCTTGTAAAGGTAAATACCATCATTTAAATAAGAGACATTGATAGTATTAGTTACCTCAATTAAATTTTCTTTTATAACCAATTTACCTAAAGCATCATAAATTTCGATATTTGTTTTATTTATTAAACTTTCATTAATATTAATTATTAAAAAATTATTCATTGGATTAGGATAAAGAGTTGCCTTGTTAATTCCTAATTCTTCAAAGCCTATCGTACAGTCTACTGAAGCTTCTGTAACCACTGTAGATAATGAACATCCGACAGAATTTGTTATAGTAACCATCACAGTGTAATTTCCAGTTACAGTTGGAGTTATTACAATAGAAGGGCTAGTACTACCCGTATTCCATAAATAAGTTAATCCTCCATTTGCTGTAATTGTAGCCGTTTGACCAACGCAAACCGACTGTGAACTTGACGATATTGTTGTTACAGGGACTGCTGATACCAATACGCTAACGGTTTTTGTAGAAGAACAGTATCCTGTTGTTCCAGTGAAAGAATATACTGTAGTTACAGTCGGTGTCAAATAAACGTTGGTCGAATTAAATCCATTACTCCATACATAATTAGAAGCTCCGCTAGCTGTTAAACTAGTTGAGTTTATAGCAGGCTTACACAATAACGTGTTTCCAGATACGCTGAGTGTCGGCATTGGTGCAGAAATAACTGAATATGTTGCCGCAGTAAATGTGCTAGGACAGCCTGCAAAACCAGTAGAAATAGTATATACATCAACGCTTGTAGTAGCTCCTGTAGACAAAATTGAAATAGTATTTGTTACTTGACCACCTGGGCTCCATATATAGATATCACCTAAATTATTTCCTGAAAGAATAGTACTTGTTGCTCCACATAATAAAGTTCCTCCTGAAATACTTGGCGATAATACAACAGCTTTCGTTACTTTAAACGTTGCTACATTTAAGCAAAAACCAGTTTGTCCAGTCACTGTATAAATTGTGGTTGACGTTGGTGCAACATTTACAGTTGCGGTAGTTGCTGTTGTATTCCAAGTGTATGACGATGCACCATTGGCAGATAAATTTACAGTAGTGGGTGCAGTAGCACAAATTAAACTTGTTCCGCTTACCGATACTGTTGGTGTAGGGGCAACGGACACATTTACAACTGCACTATTTGTATAAGTACTTGGGCAACCAGTATAACCAGTGTAAACAGTGTACGAGTCAACTCCTGTTGTTGTTGCAGATGAAGAAATGGCTATAGTGTTTGAGGTTGATGAACCTGGCGACCATGAATAAGAATTCCCTACCAATGTTAATGTTGTTGCAATCCCAGCAGTAAGTGTTTTTGTTTGGTTGCTACATAATGTAGTCGAAACTGGATTAACTGTGGGAGTAAGAGAAGCTGTACTTGTTTTAATAATACTTAGCGTTGCTGAATTAGCTGAACAAAATCCTGTACTACCTGATAAGCTAATTAAAGTAGTTCCTGCATTTGATGGACTAACAACCAAATTATTTGAATTAGATGGTGATGCTCCTGTCCATGTATAATTTGAGGCTCCTGATGCGGTAAGTGTAGTGGCATTTGAACCAGGGCAAATTACATTTGAACCGCTAATAGAAACTGTTGGATTGGGGGCAACAGAAACCGAATAAACTGCGGTGTATGTTGAACACGTAGGAATATCAGTTAGCAACGTATAACTTTCGATAGCCGCTATAGAAGCAGAAGTCGAAATGACAAGTGAATTAGTGTTAGCTCCTCCGGGGGTCCATGTGAAAGTTGCTCCTGGACTTGAAACTGTTAAAGTAGCTGCATTGTTAGTACATAAAGTTGGTGGACCGACAATCGACGGGGTTATAGTAGGGCAGATTAAAACAACATTATAATCTTCTACTTCTCCGTATGGATCTAATCCCCCATCACATGCCATAGCGTTAGTTAATGCACTTTCATTGCAAATAATTCTCATTTTTTTGGATCCCAATGTAGAACCATTGTACGGTATTGTGATACTACCGTTATGTGTATAACCTAAAGGGTCGTTTTTGACCATTTCAGAAGGTGAGAATTGATTATCCCCATTTAAATCAATGAAAATCGCAAACGCTTGCGGAAATACCGCAGTTGCTCCAGTTGTAGAAGAATATGCGTATGATTGACCAAGCGCTAGTGTCCAAGTTTGTGAAGATGAGCTATAGCCACTTGTCCCACATCCAGAATTACCTGTTGCAGCGAAACCATTTAATGTAAAAGCCTCGATTTGATCCCCAGAAGAACACGTTTTTGTAGGAATAGAAGAAGTTAAACATTGCGAGAAACTATTTATGCCTGAACTTAATGCGCTAATTAATAAAAGTTTTTTGATCATATTGTATGTTTTTATTTTTTTTATTTAATAATTACTAAGCGATTTGTACCAACAATAGCTGAGCTAGAACTCAAGCTAACAATATAAGTTCCTGAAATTAAATCTTCAGTCCCAATTTGCATTAATTGTTCTCCTTCTGGCAATTTCCCTAAGTTTTTGCTTATTACTAAGCCGCCTTTTAAGTCATAGACATTAAACATTAATGATTCAGACTTTTCTATGCTAAAAGTTACATTAACAAAATCTTTAGCTGGGTTTGGATATAATTTAATCGTACTGACAATTGTTTTATCTTTAGCAGTAATTTCTTCGATACCTACTACGCTTTGATTATAATAATTATCGCAGGTCCAAATACCACGGCCGTGGGTTCCCGCATAAATCATTCCTGAGTTATAACAAGCCGCACTGTTATTGGTTTGTTGACGCAGCATAAATATAGGTACGTTAGGTAATTTATTATTGTTTTCTTTTACCCAAATTGGATTCGAAATTGTAATATCAGACGTTCCATAAACACCATATTCTGTTCCTACAATAACACGTTTAGTGTCTTTGTACTCTATTAATGACGAATAAATAGGCGCGGTTGAAATTAGACCAGTTGTACCTATCCCCATTTTGCTAATAAATAAGCCCACGTTAGAAGTTGCAGGATGATTAGCGGGATTACCAGCATAATATACTTTAGGATTTGAATATGTTCCGCATGTTACAACAATTCTTTTACCATCGTCTGGGCTTAAAGATATTGAAGTGATTACAGCACCAAAAACACCAATTCGTGTACAACGAATTTTTGTATTTGGATTAGCAGCATTACCTATTGTATTTATACCATTAAAATTGGCATCTACAGCTGGTAAACTAGTTGTATTACCAACAGAATCAATTAATCCATGTAAATGAGAAATTCTGAATAATGAACCACCATCAGTTCCAACATATAAATGATTACCATCGCTAGACCAAGCCATTGTATGCACGGTACCGTTAAATCCTGAAGGCGCATTACTTTCATCTTTTGATAAGGCACTCGCTACTTGAACCCAATCAGGAGTGATACCAAAATTTAATGGATTTTTTACAACAAACACTTTTCCAGTTACACCAACTGCTAAACGAGCTTGAATAATATCAGGTAAACGAACTGATTTGCGTGCGCCTAAATTTACTGGTAAATTATAACTAAACTTAACTCCAGAAGTCGTTTTTGTATTCACTTTTACCTCAGAGCCAGAATTATAACGCTGTGTTAATTCAGTTTTAATTGCATTGCCTGATGCAGGAGCACTAGCAAAACTAATTTTTAAAGAATCGTAATCTCCACCTTGAGCTGTATAACTGGTTGCTGTAATAGTAGATGAATTTCCTGAAAAAGAAGTTGTGTAATCTCTTTTGGTTACAACAAAAGTAGATGTGCCTGCGCCTGCTATTGCCGCATAGGTTGATGTAGGAGTAGCGATATTAAACGAAGCCTTAGGAGATGTGCCTAACGTAACATACATCGAATCAAAAATGGCTGAATTATTTGTTTTAATTACTTTTGATTTAAATGTTTTTGTAGCGCCTGTTCCAACACCAGCAGAATTATTAATTACTGAAATAGCTGTAAAATCTACTGAATCAATAGATTTAAAATCAGACATTGTTTCGTACATGCGAATTGGTGTAATAAAACTAGCAAAAGAACCACTGGAGCCGGGGCCTCCGTTATTTGCAGCAGATGCTGAGCCATATTCAGAATCATAAAAAGATGCTCCTCCATATATACCTGTTGTTGCAGCTCTATCAACTTGTCCATAATATATCGAAGAAAAAACTGATGTAGGATTAATGTGAGAAAAATCACAATAATTACCATCACCACCGCCTAAAGGATAAGCGCCTCTAGTCCCATTAAATGTACCCGGAACATACGTTGTTCCATTATCCTGATTACCAGACATGGCACCGCCAACTGGCACTCCGTTTAATCCCCCACTAGGAAATCTTTCAAAAGCAATAGCATAGGGTTGCGTTACGTTGTATCCTTTATTTATTGATGCGAACGTACTTCCCGCATCGAATGTGCGAGCAAGGCCTCCGTCGCTACCAACAAAAAACGAGCTTGAATTAAACGGATCCCAAACAAATGCATGAATATCTGAATGTACATATTGTTGTGAACCAATTGCAAACTGATACGCTGCATAAACCCAAGTACCAACACCTGTATTATTGCCATACCAAGACCAAAAAGAAGCTCCTCCCATAAATACTTTATAAGGATTAGCTGGGTCAACAGTAATGGCATTGTCATAATCTCCCTGACCTTGTCCTCCTGATTTAAATGGATCAAAAGTAGTAGAAGATGATTGAGCAATTTTAACCCAAGTTAAACCTTTATCAACAGACTGAGCAACGCCACCTAATAAACTACTTCCATTTACACAACTTAAATAAATAACATTTGGATTAGAAGGCGCGATAGCTATTTCCACAGAATTACGATTTGCTGAAGTAATTACCGTAGGAGTAATAAGTGACACAAAATCATCGCCATTATTTGAAATATAAAGCGCGCTACCTGCAGAAAAAACGTAAGAGCCATCTGCCGCTAATTTAACATCAGTAATATTACCACCTGTTGCAATATTAGAGCTTGTTGTAGCTAACTTAGCTGGATGCCATGTAGCACCGCCATCATTTGTTATTTTGAAACCATTACTTGCAGTTCCTAAATAAATTGTATTTGGATCTGTTTTATGACAAACCACTTTATTGATATTTGTATACGCTGTTGTTGTTGTTACTGATGTAATCGCATTGGTTGCAATATTTAATTTAAATAATCCAGAACCCATGAATGCTGAATTACCATCTCCATTAATAAAACCTTGAGACTCACCTGTGCCAAAATAAATATTACCACCTGAGGCATCTTGACTCATACAATCAATAATCATATTTGATAATTGATCGTTTACTGGGTTCCAAGTGCTTCCTCCATCGGTCGATTTAAAAATACCACCAGAGTTGCCGCCAGCAAATACTACACCTTGATTATTTTTATCAAAACAAATAGCACGCGTACGACCACCTACATTATCTGGCCCTAACTCCGACCAGTTTAAACTTAAAGCGTTTGTATTTGACGTTTTTTGGTTTTTACCAATAGACATTCTCAAAGAAGCTTCGTTTTCAGCAAGAGTACGAGCTTGTTCATCTATTAATCCTGTTGAAGGATCTGCTTTTAATAGCATGTAATAGTCCGCTGCGCCTCCCCAGCTTTTTGTTTTGTGTTGACTATTTTCATTTTCTTCGAAACGAGGCGTGTAGTGAGATGACTTGATTAACGCAATTGGAGCGCCAATCATTACTAACCCGCTAGCAAAATAGGCTATTGTTTTAAAATTTAGTTTCATGTCCTTATGTATTTATTTTAATTTTCAAATAAGTTGGATTTACAAATATAATTTATATTCTTTTAACAAGCTATAAAAAAGTAAAAAGTGGTCGGTTTTATTTAATAAGTGGTCGGTTTTATCGAATTACTGGTTTCTTTTAACTTTTTAAATTCATTATCTGTTTTTTATAGGTTACTACTTTTTAAATGCGTCCATTATTAAAACAATCCTCATAATGTATTGTTCAAAAAAAAAGTGTCACTACTTGATGATATGACATTATAATCGTACATTGTACTTAATCTAACTATGCAACTATTCATATCGCTCATATTTACATTGAAATTATTTTCTACTCCGCCTGACAGTAGTTATATATCTGCGCCTACTTTTAATTTAAAAGAAGATTTGGTTGATGTAGAGCATACTCAAACTAACGAGTGCATGGGCTTTGTATATAACCAACAAATGTATTACTATGGTTGCGACACTCTATCACAAGTAAAATTTTGGCGTAATGTAATGCATTTACATAAGGATAGCGCTTTCTTTAATACGCCTGAAAACAGGAAAATATTACATAAAGTTAACCTCAAAGAAATAGAGTGCTTATCCGTAGAGAATAAAAATAGATTTAAAGATAGTTTAAGGTTTATAAATCTATTAGGAGATTCGGCTCGCATTTTATTGACTAACGGCAAAAGTTTTTTTTATGATTTTGACAAAGCTTCTGCCAATTTTGACAAAGGCATAAAAGATTTTATCGCAAATGGCGTTGATCCTTGGTATGC
>JAYVDU010000045.1:0-19607 GCA_043749245.1 Bacteroidota bacterium
ATTTGGCGATTTAGCTTGTCACGCCTCGGCGTGATTGCTTCTTTTTGATCAAGCAAAAAGAAGGTTAAAAAGATGGCTGAGTTTATGAGGAAACCCTATTTAAATGGGATTTCAATTGTAATATTCTCATATCAAAAATATAATACTTAATTCATTATCTTGCTAGCGGTTTAGTATTGATGATTATGATTAGTTGTGTATTTGAAAAAAATAACCAACCTATTAATTAAAAAAATCGCTCAACATTTCTGCTGAGCGATTTTTAAAATAATAATCGTATTGATATCCGATTATCTAAATAAATTAACGGTTCCTTGTTTTTCAATAGTCTTATCATCAAAGCCCGTTGCTTTTACAAAAAAGAAATAAGTTCCATCAGATACCTTAGTACCTGTTTCTGATAATCCGTCCCAAGCTGCTTTTGGACCATTAAACGCATATAATTTTTGTCCCCATCGATTGAAGATTTGTAAATCAATTTCTTTAACACCAGATGACAAGATTGTAAATAAATCATTTATACCATCACCATTTGGAGTAAAGACATTTGGTATTTCTAACGTTAATCCATTTTCTACTATAATAATAGCTGTGGCAGTATCCAAACAGGTACCAGAAGTAATTATTAAGGTAACTGTATATGTTCCATTTGTAGTATAGGTATTTGTTGGATTAGTAGAGGTTGATATTGCACTACCATCTCCAAAAGTCCAGTTATACGTAGATGCGCCAGTACTTAAATCAGTAAACGAAACTAATAACGGAGCTATGCCTGTTGTTGGATTGGCACTAAAAGCTGCATTGATCGTACCTTGAGCAACTGTACCAGAAGCGGTATTAGTACATCCACTTACCGCATCGGTTGCTATAACTGTATACGATCCTATAACTCCAATCGTAGGCGTTGCAGTATTTGATCCGCTAATAATACTTGTAAACGTAGGTCCTGCCCAGTTATAAGCTACATCTGTATTTGTACATGCAGCGGCTAATGTTGTAGTAGTTGTACCACAAGGTATATTCGCTATAGTCATTGTAAATACAGGAGGTGTAGAGTTACCTGTAACGGTAGTCGTAGCAATTGAAGTACAACTTGAAACTACGTCAATTACTGTTAGGGTATATATACCAGATGCACCGGTAGTTGCTGTATTAGAATTAGAACCAGAAGCTATATTACCTGTTGTGGTTGTCCAACTATAACTCAATGATGTACTAGTTGATGTTGTAGTGCCAATTAAAGAAGTAGTCGGACTTGCACAAGTTACCACGGAAGGAGAAGTAATAGCAATAACTGGCGGTACATTATTAAGTAATACATTTGTGCTCATTATAGACGAACAACCAGTTATTAAATCATTTACTGTTAGTGTATAGACACCGGCAGCATTAACATTAATTGAACTTGCCGTAGGCGAAGTTATTATATTACCACCAGTTGTTGTCCAGCTATACGTATACGTTGGACCTGTAGCTGAATTAGAACCATTTAACGTTAGTGATGAAGTTGTACAGGTAATATTTAAATGAGGTGCAATTGTATCTTTTGGGTATGGAGCGATAATGATAGGTAATAAGAATTGTTTTGTACAACCATTACTAGATATCATTACGTATACAGATGTAGATGCGGGAAACGATTGAGTAGCAGTATTAGAGTTTGATGTAAATGGCGACCAAGTATACGTAAAAGTTCCATTACCTCCACCCGGATTTAAGGAGAAAGTAACTGGTGCATTTATACAAACGGTATCATTTGGTGTGATTGTATTTGATAATGTAATTGGGGTGTTGGACACACTACCACTAACCGCTACTAAAGCACTTGGGTTGCAACCAGCAATATTTGTTTGAACATATACGGTGTAACTTCCGCCTGCAGTTCCAACAATTTGACTGTAACCTAATACTGTTCCCGATTGAACTAATGTAGTCCCAGCGGCATTTGAATACCAATTATAACCTGTAGCTCCAGCAACTGGATTTACAGCAACCTGAACTAACCCAATATCACAAGCAGAACCAGGAATTACAATTGGAGGAGGAACAGCTGTTGGAGTTACGGCTACTGGTATAACAGAACTTGTACAACCAGCCGAATTAGTAGCTTGCAAATAGATTGTAGTAGGAACTAAAACGTTAGCTATTGAGTATGATGTGCCAGAAGCTAATAAGGTAGTAGCCCCTGCCGTTGTATACCAACCAAAATTTGATCCTGCTGGTGAATTAGCCGTATAAGTATCTACACCGCCTATACAGGCCGAACTTGCCGTGGCCGCAGGAGTTGCAGGCCTTGGGTTTACAGTAATCGTTTGTGTAATAGGAATTAAATTACCACAACAATTTGAATTAATTAATAAAGTAATTGTATAAGTAATTGGCGTAGTTCCTGAATTATCAAATATGATGGCTGTAGAACTCGTTGAAGCTGATGATATAGTTGCTGTAGCAGGCGCTACAGACCACGTGTAATTTAAGCCTGCAGTACCAGCCACTGAACTTGCAAAATTTGCTGTTCCGGGGCATATAGCAGTAGCCGAAGCTAAAATATTTCCTGTAGAAGGAGGATTTACAATAATATTATTAAAATCAGTATAATTATTAGCACTCATCACAACTGTTTTTCTACCTAAGGTAGAATAGACGGTTGTTACAGGAGAACCAGCTCCTGATGCAGGAACAGCGCTTGAACCGAAGGAAGTCCAAGATGGACCTCCGGCTGCTGTGGCATGTGACATATTGACATTTGTACAGGCTTTATTATCGACTGTAATAACGGGCTGTGTAAGCATATTAATGGATGTATTCAATGCTAATACACTACCACCAACTACTTTTACGGGAACAGCCAAACCTGTACATCCAGCACCACCAGATGCACCAGAACCACCATCACCACCTTTTCCGCCTGATCCACCAGCACCTGCAGTGCTAATCGCTACTCCACCAGTGCTACCAAAAGCACCTGTGCCACCAATACCGCCAGCACCACCAGTACCACCTGCGCCTGCCAATCCATTTAAAATTTGACAATCAACTACATTTCCATTTGCTGCGTTATTAAAAATAAAAATACCGTAAGTAGAACCTCCACCTGCACCGCCGTTGCCACCAAATCCACCTTCGCCACCGCCTCCGCCACCACCACCGCCAGCTCCAGTTCCATAAGATGAACCACAACCAGTTGAGCCAGCGCCGCCTGCGCCTGCATTGAAGCCCGTTCCACCACCACCACCTGCACCACCACCTCGACCTCCAAGTCCAAATACACCATTCGAACCTGACGATGTATTCCAATATCCAGAAACATCTGTACCTACACCTAAACTACCTGCGGGAGTTCCAATAGTGCCATTAGAGCCAGTAGCGCCATTTCCACCAGTCATAGCAGAAAACCCACAACCAGAAGAAGTATTAATAGATGAACCTGGACCAGCTATACCACCTGTAACACCGCTAAAACCTAACCCACCAGCACCGCCACTTACGGCAGCACCTGCATTTCTTCCACCTGTTCCACCACTAGCGCCGCCACCACCACCTTGACCTGTGGATGGCGTTAATCCATTATTTCCAATTAATCCAACTCCAGCGCCAGTAAATACTTTAATAGCACCAGCTGTTCCGCCCGAAACACCGCCTCCGTTACCACCTGCTCCTGAGTTTCCCATAGGGGATGAATAACCAACACCAGCATTTGAACCAGTTCCACCAATTGCTCCTACCGCACCATTAGCACCTGCTAAGCCATTAGCTCCAGAACCCGCATTGCCACTATATACATAGCAACGCGTTATATTATAATTATTGCAGCCAGAACTTAGGTAGATGCCATAATTACTAATACCTGTTCCGGCAGTATTATCAGGCATATCTACTCTTATATCTTGAATACGAAAATAAGATGAAGATGAATTAATATTTAAAGCCGTAAAACGTAAAAAATTAGGTAACCCTTCAACATTTAAAGTTGAACGAATGATACGCGTTCCTTGAGCTGGAAATCCACCAGCAGTGGCTTTCGATGAAGATTTAGTAGTAAAACCAACATCATAACCTCCTTCTAAAGTTACAAAACTGCTAATATTTAAAGGATTGTTAATCGTATAGTCTCCAATTTGCATTTTAATAACTACACTATTACAGGCCGCTAAGGTTAAAGCCGTTTGAACATCAGTTGGGCTTGCTGGAGTTAATCCACTTCCTCCTCCGGCAGGACTTGCATAAACAATGTTACAAGATGGTAAAGCGACAGGAGATACGATTGAAACGTTGGAAACAGCTGTATTTCCAGAACACCCATTATTAGATGAAACGGTTACGCTATACGAACCTGCTCCTGCACCCGTAATCGTTGAAGATGCAACAGCATTATCAACTTGAGTGCTAGAACCTGACCATGTATAGTTACAACTCACGCATGGTGAGCCACCCATTGTTGCAGATGCAACTATATTTGTGGTACCACTGCATAATGAAGCATTAGCAGGAGTAACATATACTACTGGAGGCAATCCAACAGTGATTGCTTGAGATACGGTGGACGAGCAGCCTCCGTAAGTTACAGTTGCTAAATAGGTATTATTTACAGTTGGATTAACAGTTATAGAGGAAGCACTTCCTGAAACAGGTGCCCATGCATAGGTAACGCCAGCAGGTGTTCCGCCAGCTATAGAAACAGAGAGCGTAGTTGCACCACCAGAACAAACTAAGGTGTTAGTTGCAGAAATACTTAATGCCCCTAAATATTGAAAAGTAGCTGTTTGAGTGGCTAACATCACATTACCACATTTATCCAACATCGTATTACCATCTGTACCGTTTGTAACTGAAACTGTATAAGTGCCAGTTACCAATCCTGCATTGTTAAAGTTGACGGTAGCGTAGTTAGTTGTTGAAGCTCCACCGGAACAAAGATTGCCTGAAGCACTTGTAACAGGAACATTTCCACTAGGTCCAGTAATCGTAAAATCAGAGCCATTAGTAGCAATAGAACCACATAATACAGATTCTGAAAAATTTACGTTAAAGTAATTGCTATTACATGAAATAGAAAGTGCCGTTAGCGTTGGAGGTGTATTATCAAAAATTTGAGCAGTACCACCAAAAGTGATATTGTAACCATTTGAATTTGACGAAAAGTTATCGATAATTAACGCAAATGTTTGTCCAGCAGTTACGTTTATCCCTGACATTGTTGGTGCTTGGGAAGCATTATAAGATAAACTACCTCCAGCAGTTGGAAGAGTTAAACCTGTACTACCATAGGTAGCCGAGAAATTACAACGAATTGGCGTTGCAGATGGTACTCCTGCGCAACCAATAGAAGTAATATCATATAGTGCATAATCATAATCGTTTGAAGTGTTTAATAAAAAGGTGAAAGTTCCACTATTTTGAACCGTAAAAATATACCAAACAGAATTTGTTTCTTGAGTAGATAAGCAAGTGCCACTCACTTCTTGTATAGTTCCAAACCCAGTATATGAATTTGCCTGTGAGTATGTTTGCTGACAAACAGGAATACCGTTAGCGCAATTTTGCTCAGGACCTGTGGTTAATAAATGGGTTGGAGTTGATTTACTGAATCCATTTGTGCTGTATAGTTGCTGGAGATTAGCCTTAATATCAAGTTCTTGTTTGTTGGGCAACCTACCTACTTGAGCATTTAGCGAATTAATACTAAGTAATGCTACTAATATAAAACAAGAAATTTTTAGGTTTTTGTAAAATTTTATCATCTTGAAAAATTGTAAGGTAAGTTGTTAATAATCAAACCTATCAAAAAAATACAACACTTACAATTTACTTAATCAATATATACTGTAATTCGCTCACCGAAATAGTATTTTAACGTGCATTTCATTAAATATTGTTTTATTTAAACATTATTGTGGAAATGCTAAAAAACAAAATATAAATGCTATTGTATATTTAAGCAGTGTTAAAATTTCAAAGTCAATCTCTCACTAATTCTACATTTTCCATGGAAACGGTCATTTTTAAATGACCAAATTTGATATTTACTTTTTCGTTTTTAATTTCTTCTACTAAACCAATTTCGCTACTATTAAGGACTTTTACTTTACTACCAATTTTAAGTAATGGTTTAATGCGCGCTATTTTTTTCTCGGCAAACTGATCACGTTTATTTTGTTTAGCTAATTCATTGCGTTTATTGGTTTCAGCTGTAATACCTTCAATAAAGCGTTTTATCACTAATTTACGATCCTCGTTTTTATTCCAATCATCTAATAATCGTAAATATTTTTGTCCAAAATCTGCTAAGCGTGCGAGTTCAATTTTCCGATCTCTATCTCGCTCCATTTTATCTTGTAAATTAGAAGTAAGAACATCGTATTTTTCTTTAGAAATTTTTTGTAAAAAAGCTTGGTGTTCTCCTTGTTCTGTGGATTCGAACAACAATGTTTTTTGTTGTTGTACTTCTGCTAACAGCACATTTAATTCAATTTTATCTGTATCAATTTTTGATTTAGCTCTATTAATTAAATCAACGGGAAAGCCTACTTTTTCAGCCACTTCAAAGGTATAGCTACTGCCAGGCTCACCTACTGTTAAGATATATTTTGGATTTAAGGTTTCTAAATCAAACAACATACTTCCATTGGTAACGCCTTGTAAACTATTAGCTAATAACTTCACATTTGAATAATGTGTTGTAATGACTCCAAATGTTTTTGAACTAACTAACTCTTCTAAAACTACCTCTGCCATTGCGCCGCCTAGCTCAGGATCAGTTCCACTACCGAATTCATCCATTAGTACTAACGTTTTTGAACTCACCGTTTGTAAAATGGAAATCATATTTTTTAGGCGCGCACTATAGGTACTTAACTCATGCTCGATACTTTGCGTATCACCAATATCAACTAATATATTCGAGAAAAAACTCATTACCGAATTCTCTGCAACCGATACTAATAAACCACTTTGAAGCATCGTTTGTAATAAACCAACCGTCTTGAGTGTAATTGATTTACCGCCTGCATTTGGCCCTGATATTAGCAGTAAATGCAAATCTTTTGAAAGATGAACCGTAAGAGGTACCGTCGTTTTTTTATGCGCTTTATTCTGTAAAAATAAAATAGGATGAGTCGCTTTGATTAAGTTCAATTCCTGTGTTTCAGAAATAACAGGTAATATGGCATTTATATGTTTAGCAAAAGTAGCCTTTGCTTTTAAAAAATCTAGCTCAATTAATAGTTCGTTATATTGTTTGAGTTGAAAAGAAAAAGGACGAATCGTATTTGATAATTCTCTTAAGATGCGATTAATTTCCCGGTGTTCATCAATTTCTAATTCAGCAATATCGTTGTTGATAGCAATATTAGCGCTTGGCTCAATGAAAATGGTTTTACCTGTTTCGCTTTTACTATGAACAAATCCTGTAATTTCCGATTTATGTTCAACCAATACGGCGAGCGTTCTTCGTCCATTAAAATAACCTTCCTCGTTATCACGTAAAAAACCTTGTTTACGTAAATCGTTGATATAGCGATAAAATTTGGCATCGCTTTCTCGTTTTTTATTCGATAAGTCTTTACGTATTTTTTGTAATTCTTTAGAGGCGGAGTTTTTAACCGTCGCATCAAAATCAATGATGCGATCTATCTCTCCAATAATAAATTTATTGTCTTCTAATTCGCTTGCTAATTCAGCTAAATGAGGCAACTCTATTTTTCTGTTTTTTAAAAAGCGTACAACCGTATTAGAAATTTCTGTAGCGAGTTTGATCAATAAAAATTGTTCTTCAGTAAGCATACTTCCATCAAGGGAAAGCAAGGACACTTCTTTTTTAAAATCTTCGAATTGTATATCCGGAAAAAATGCATTGCTAATTAATAAACGATTAAGTTCCGATACACGATATAATTCTGTTTTTAAGACCTCGTGATTTTCATAAATAGAAATATGTGAAGCCTTGTGTTTAGCCGCATGACAGTAGCATAAACCCGCAATGAACTTTTTTATTTTTGGGAATTCTAATAACTCTAATGCTTCCGAATCGATACTTTTCATATGTAAATAATGTTTTGCTCAGCGGTTAGCCGAAATCCTATGATAAGAACAATGAATTGGCATTAGTGTTTATTAGTTCATTAATATCTAGTTCGAATAGAGTTTAACATTATTAAACGCGATTCATTCTCCATTTAGAAGTTGTTGTTGAAGTATTTATTTGCTTAGATGTTTGCGCACTTAAACCTGCACTCATATAAGCACCAAAAATAGCAGCGACCTCTTCTTCGTTTGCATCAGATTTATCAAGGTATTCGGGATTGAAATGATTTTTGATAAATCCTGTATCAAATTTGCCACTCACAAACGCCTCATGCTTTAATACAAAAGCGCAAAATGGCAACGTTGTTTCTACGCCTGTAATTTGATAATCTTGTATGGCGCGTAACATTTTATTTATGGCATCTGTTCTGTCGTTACCATGCACAATGAGTTTTGCAATCATAGGGTCGTAGTAAATAGGAATATCCATACCTTCTTCAAACGAATCGTCCACACGAACGCCAGGCCCTGTTGGTACGCGGTAAGTTTGTAAGTTTCCAATATCTGGTAAAAAATCATTACAAGGATCTTCCGCGCACACGCGCACTTCTATGGAATGCCCATTAATTTTTAAATCATTTTGAGTCATTGATAATTTTTCGTTACGAGCTACTTTGATTTGCTCTTTCACTAAATCCAAACCAGTGATCATTTCTGTTACAGGATGTTCCACTTGCAAACGTGTGTTCATTTCTAAAAAATAGAAACGGTTTTGATCGTCTAATAAAAATTCAACTGTTCCTACTCCACTGTAATTACAAGCTTTAGCAACATCAACCGCACATTGGCCCATTTGTTTTCTTAACTCAGGAGTTAAGATAGAAGATGGCGCTTCTTCAATTACTTTTTGATGACGACGTTGTATGCTGCATTCGCGTTCAAATAAATACACGCAATTACCATGATTATCCGCTAACACTTGTATTTCAATATGGCGTGGACCAGTGGCGTAACGCTCAATAAAAACAGCACCATTGCCAAAGGCAGATATCGCTTCGCTGATGGCTAATTTCATTTGCTCTTCCAATTCACTTGCTTTCTCTACTAAACGCATTCCTTTACCACCACCTCCGGCAGAGGCTTTAATTAATAAAGGAAATCCAATTTCTTTCGCAATTTTAGTCGCTTCCGCTAAATCAGAAATAGCGCCTTCAGAGCCCGGAATCATTGGTACATTATATTTTTTAGCCGTTGCCTTCGCGCTTAATTTATCGCCCATCATATCCATTGCCTCGGCACTTGGTCCTATAAAGGTAATTCCGGCTTTCTTTACTTTACGAGCAAAATCAGCATTTTCAGATAAAAAGCCATATCCCGGATGAATGCCATCAACACCTAATGCTTTACAAATTTCTATACTCTTATCTCCTTGTAAATAGGATTGGGAACTTGGCGGCGGACCAACACAAACGGCTTCATCGGCATAACGCACAAAAGGCGCATTTCTATCGGCTTCGCTAAAAATAGCAACAGTTTGTATACCCATTTCTTTAGCACTTCGCATCACTCGTAAGGCTATCTCTCCGCGGTTGGCAATTAAAATTTTCTTCATCGATTTAATCTAATTTTGTACGATGACGAATATAGTAATTGCTATTTATATTTTATGCTTTTGACAAAGAATCTTCAGTTTGTTGTTGATAGTTTGTTTATACTCTTAAATGGCATTGTAACTACTTTTTTGAATATTTGTTTCAAACTACTCACTACTAAAACACTATGAAGCATTTTTTATTTTCTGTAACATTCTTTTTAATTGCGATAACGGCTCAATCCCAAGATGATTTTAACATTAACGACTTGCCAAATTACTTAGTAAGGGAATTAAATAAATTTAGACTATTGAATGGCTTAGACACCTTTGAAGTAAATCAAATTTTAGTGGATGCCGCCTCTATTGATGCTGAAAAAATGTCGGAATCTGGGCAAGTAAAAGTTGATCCCGAAAAGGCAAAAAAGAATTTAGTAAAAGCAGGTGGCACTAAAAAGGGAGAAGAAGTAGCTATGAACGCCCCTATTAGTAAGGGAAGAGACAATTATAAAACAGAGCAAGTTGCTAAAATTATTTGGACACGTTGGGAAAATAATAAAAAAGATAAAGTTATTTTGTTGAGTCCACAATATATGATGATAGGCATAAAATGTGTACCCGATGAAGGAAATAAAAAAGCATACGCCGTAGCTGTTTTTGGAGGATATGATAGTTTTAATGAAGGAGCCAAAAAGAAAAAAGAATTAGCAGTTCCTTTTAATACGAAGTCGAAAAAATTATTAATGCCTGATGTTAAATCTTGCAAAAACTGTGATAAATGGAAGAATTTTGACCTTTTACAAAAAGGACTAACCGTAGAAAATGGAAAAATTTATTTAGAATACGCCAATTTAAAAGACTTGAAGCGTCTATTGAAAAAAACGAAAGATGGTTTAGCAGTAGATATTGTTCAACGATCTCAATACGAAAAAACAGACTATAACATCATTGATAATAATTTGCAAAATAAAGGTGTGATGCAAAAAATTGTTTTTAAAGATAAGGTATTCAGTAAAAATTTAATTGTGCCTGATAAGAAAGCTAAAAAGAAAGTAAAGATTAATAAATTGAAATTAGAAATGGGGAAATTTAACCCTAAGATCACAGGACCTTATGAATTAAATTTAATAGTAGTGCAAGACGGACACGTTTGCCGAACCGTTACCAGAAGCTATTTAGAAAACGGAGATCAGGAAAGCAGCACACCCATTGGTTTAATTCCGGCACCTGAAAGTATAGGATTAAAACCTCCATTTGAACCACGTTCGGAAAGCTCCATTTTAAATTTTACAATTCCTTTCGAAAAAAATAAATCGGAGTTTAAAGCAGAAGATATTCAGCCATTTATTAAAGCGATGAATGAACCAGATTTTGTGATTGATGGTTTATATATATATGCCTATTCATCTATCGAAGGAAATGCGGATGCTAATGCAAAACTACAACGTAAGCGTGCAGAGAGTGTTACCAAGGTTTTGCAAAGCATGCAGAATAATAAGATCAATCCTAATATTGAAACAAAAGACTCTTGGAATTTGTTTGAATTAGAAATGGAAGATGGTAAATATGCAGATGTTGTGAAACTTGGAAAAGAAAAAGCCATTCAAAAAATAAACACGGATGGTGCTTTATTAAAAGAATTAGAGCCTGTGTTATCGAAACAACGTTTTGCGCAAATTGTAATGGATGTAACCTATGATATTACGGGAGATAAAGAACAAAAGTTTTCGGTGGTATCGTTTAACAGAGCTGTGAAAGCTAATAAAATGGCTCAAGCGTATAAGATTATGGAATATACCTTTGGCAAAAAATTAGAAAAAAAATATACAGAAGATGTATTGGATAGCATGAAAGTGCCAAACGATGCAGCATTCATCAACTTATTGAATAACAAAGTGTATTTTAATTTCTTGGGCAATAGCAGTATCGTAGATGAAGATGATTACACAGAATTGAAACGTCTGGAAAAATTAGATCCTACTAATGATATTGTTCGTTATAACAGATTGTATAGTTCTATTGTTTTAGATTCTACGTTGGGAACAAAAGAACAACAGCAAAAAACGCAACAAGAAATTGATGCCTTGTACAAAACGAAAATTGCTAAAAAATTAGTAGATGGTATCAATATCGAATGGCAATTTAAAATTATGGAATCCTTAGATACAATGGAAAATGCAGAGCCTTTAATTGAAGCCTGTATTACTAAAATAAAAAGCTTTTATAATTTTAAAGAAGCAACCTGGCAAAACGCTTTGAAATTAGCTTATGCATTTACGCGTGGAAAGGATTATAAATTTTCATCTAACGTATTAGAGCCATTTTTAAAAGTGGATAATGTGAATGAGAATTTATTATTCAGTTATATTTCCATTGCTTCGCATTTACCAGAGAAATTTTTTAGCCGTACCTTTAGTGATGCGTTGCACAAAGCAAAGGAAAGAAACCCGGAACGTTACTGCCAATTGTTTGGGGAGCCTCGTATGTCTTTTCAAGTATTAGAAAACCCAAATGCTAAAAAAGATTACAGAGAAGCTGGTTGTAGGTAGTAAGGAGGGGTTGTCCGGTTAGCTATTTGGGGTAAACTATAAATTTGGGATTTTCTCTACAAAAAGCTATAAATAGTTATCTTTACAAAGTTACTTTAGCTTATAATATTTCAAGTGTCGAACAAAACATAAGCAAGAAAACAATATTACAGATAACCAAAACAACCAAAATGAAAAATAAACTTAATAAAACAATTAGCATAACAACTCTATTATTATTTAATTTACTATTTGCTTCAGGTCAAACAGAATATTTAGTAACAGTGAATTCTAGTAATAGCGCATTTACAAAAATAGATAGTCTACCTGGTGTAAAAACAATCATTACTGGGCCTCATTATACAACTTTCGACAAGAACCATCACCGTTATATTTTCAAAGGTGCTGATGCAAATTCTAACTGCTATCTATATTCAGTAGACGCAAGTAATGGTAATATAATTTCGAAACCAAGTATACCTTCCCTTTATTTCGATTTCAGCAATCTTAAATATGACAACTCATCAAATATATTATATGGACTACGTTGGGTAGCTTCCGAAAACAGAGAATACTTTGGGACAGTTAATCCAACGACTGGTGTGTTCTCAAGTATAGACAGTTTACCTGGTGTTATATCTATAGCAATCTACCCTCCAGCATTTGACGAAATACATCATGTTTTTATTTTTATAGGAAGTGACAAGAGTGGCATTGGTCATATATATTTTGTTAATGCTAACACAGGGAATATTATTTCTTCCCCCATAATAAATAGTTCCAATCTTGTTGGCGAACTACAATTTGATAATATAACAAATACACTATATGGATTGCATTGGAATGGTTCTGATAACAGAGAGTATTTTGTTTCTGTTAATCAAACTAGTGGTATATTAACAACTATAGATAGTCTGCCTGGGGTTAAAGCATTTTCTCAAATGCCAAATTTAACTACCTACGACGAGATACATCATCGATATATTTTTGTTGGAATAAATGACAGTGGGCATGCGTATTTAAATTCAGTTGATGTCAATACAGGAAACATAATTACAAACCCAATATTTCCTATAGTCTCGGATCCGGCAGATAATGTTATTGAATTAGAATTTGACAATATATCTGGGATTTTATATGCTTTACACTGGGAAGCACACTCTGCGGTTACTGGTATTTTTAATAATGAAGTAACAAACCATTTTTTTAATATTAGCCCAAATCCATTTTTAAATAATTCAAAAATAGAATTCGATAAATCATATAATGAAATTAAAATCTTTATTTATAATTCAGTAGGTCAACTTGAAAGAGAAGAAACACATTTTAATTCCTCAAATGTAACTATTCAAAAAAATAATTTATTAAATGGTATCTATTTTATTTCTGTAATTTGCAATCATAAAAATATTGGAATTAAGAAAATAATAATTGAATAATGCTTCAGGCAAATAAGTATTGTGTCAAAGTTGGCATGAAACAAAATTTTCACAAAAGCATACCTCCACAATGTTTCTTTTTATTTTGAAAAATCTGGTAGATATTTATTTCTCAGCAAATGTCCGTTAAACATATGCCTTAAACCGTCCTACTGAACTCCAAAATGTTATGTGATTCCTTATATCTTTACAAACTATTTCAAAACTAATACGTAAATTTGATGTTGCAACATCTATTTTTAACTAATTACATTCATGAAAATTTTATATAACAACATCAAGCAATATAAAGGCTATTTATTTTTAGCCTTAGTATTAGCCTCCATTAATATTTGTTTTTCTTTAAGCGACTCTATCATTACTGGTAAGACCATTAACAATGTGGCTATGAAAATGAATACATTCGCAACCTTTTCAGCGTTCGTAATTGCGCTTACACCTTGGTTATTAAAATCCATTGGCGCAGCTATGATTTCAAGGATTGCTAAAAACTTTCAGGATTATTTTACCAACATTATCATTCAGCGTGTTGGAGCTAATATGTACACCAATGGTATTAAAAAAGCATTAGAATTACCGTATCAAGATTTTGAGGATCAACGTAGCGGTGAAACGTTAGGTAAATTACAAAAAGTAAAAACGGATAGCGAAAAATTCATTACACTCGCTATATCCCTAGTCTTCCAATCCATTGTAGGCATTGGTTTTGTGATGTTTTATGTAGCGCAATTTGATTGGAAATTATCGTTGTTATTTTTAGCAACTGTGCCTGTTATTGGCATCATCAGTTCTTTTCTGGGTAAAAAAATAAAAGTGATATCCAAACAAATATTTGGTGAAACTACCGCACTAGCAGGCGCAACAACTGAATCATTAAGAAACATTGAATTGGTAAAAAGTTTAGGGTTGACCAATCAGGAAATTGGCCGATTGAATTCAGCTACCATTAAAATTTTAGGGCTCGAATTAAAAAAAGTACGATTCATTCGAAGCCTCAGTTTTATTCAGGGTTCGGCAGTTCACTTTGTAAGAACCTGCTTAGTATTTGTATTGTATTATTATGTATTCAGAAAAACAATATTACCCGGAGATTTAATTACCTTAATGTTCTTCTCCTTCTTTATTTTTAATCCGATGCAAGAGTTGGGTAATATGATTATTACCTATAATGAAACAAAAGCTTCGATGGAAAATTATGCTAAGTTGATGGAATCAAAAAGTGAAGCCAAGCCTGTTAATCCATTGCCATTAGGGCCTATTAGGAATTTACGTTTTGATAACATCTCGTTTAAACATCAAACCGCATCCAGTCATGCAGTAAAAAATATTTCATTTACGGCAAACGCTGGAGAAACCATTGCCTTTGTAGGCCCATCTGGTAGCGGAAAAACAACATTAGTAAAAATGTTAGTAGGTTTATATTCAACACAAGAAGGTTCTATTTATTACAACGAAAAAAATGCGAACGAGATTGATCTATTAGAATTACGTCAGCAATTAGGATTCGTTACGCAAGATGCGCAATTGTTTTCAGGGACTATAAAAGATAATTTATTATTTGTAAAACCGGATGCAACGGATGAAGAGATCATGAGTGTTTTACAACAATCAGCTTGTCAGAATTTATTGAAACGCGCCGATAATGGCATTTACAGCGCCATTGGAGAAGGTGGCATTAAAGTATCGGGAGGAGAAAAGCAACGTTTATCCATTGCAAGAGCCTTATTAAGAAATCCTCATTTATTGATTTTTGATGAAGCTACATCGGCGTTAGATTCCATTACCGAAGAAGAAATTACACAAACTATTCGTAATATATCATCTAAACAAGATCAAATTACCGTGCTAATCGCCCATCGTTTATCAACCATTATGCATGCCGATAAAATATATGTGTTAGAGCAAGGTCAAATTATTGAGCAAGGTAAACATCAGGATTTACTAAACGAAAAAGGCTTGTACTATGCGATGTGGCGTCAACAAATAGGTGAACGAAAATAAGTTGTTTAATCTATACAAATTCCAATAAACATTGGCGTTTCAATGGTATATTTATTTTGAAATGTATTTACTACATATAGTTTTTTTAGAGTAAATAAATTATTAATCAATAATTTCACGTTAACATAAATTTTTTCACGCTGTTGAGTATTTATTTTTATTTTATGAATGTATTCGAAGCTTTCTACTACAACTGTAAAATCAGACGTTCCTGAAATTTCTTCTAATTCATTTATGACATTTTTAAATGTAGTGGTAAATGATTTCAAGACGATTAAAGAATCGGTTTTTGATTTACATTTTTTATCTGCGTAAAGCTGGGGCATATTTAATAAGGAAACATACATCGCCGAATCTTTTAAATTAACTGCCGAATAGGTTTTACTAAGAAGGCTGTCGATGCTTGTAAATGTTGGCTGAGAAAAGGAACGTGCAGAAATGAAACACAAAAAAATAAGTATTTTATGATTTATTAGTTTCATGTATTAACTGAATTAACTGTTGTTTTTCGGTTTCCCAATTATTTTCTTTGGTTGCTAATTGTGTATTGAGTTTACAAACTTCATAATCCGCACTCGTTAAAAAATCACTGAGCTGTTTGGCAATGTGCTGCGGTTGGTGACTTTCAATAAATGTGCCAATATGATAGGTATTGATCAGATGCACAATTTCAGGAAGTTTAGAAGCTAATATAGGAATGCCCGCATGCATATAATCAAACACTTTATTGGGTAAGGAAAAATGATAATTCAAATTAGTATCCTTATCAATAGTAACGCCTATGTTCGAATTAGCTGTATAATGGCGCAATTCGGAAGCAGACATCTTATCAATAAACCGCACTTTCGTTTGAAGTTGAAGTGCAATCACCTTTTCTTTCAACAAATGAATCACATCGCCGCTACCTATAATTAACAGCAAATACGAATCATCCATATATTGAAAAGCTTCTACTAATTCTTCACTGCCTCTATCTACGTTTATTCCCGCACCTTGAAGAATGACTATCTGTTTATCCAATGGCAATTGTAATTCGGGACGTGTTTTTAAGCTCTCTATTTTAGGGTAATTCGGAATGTTTCTCACCACCGAAAATGGTACTTGGTATTTTTTGGTAAAGCAATCAGCAATACTTTGATTAACGGTTAAACAGTATTTTAAATACGGAATGATTCGCTTTTCCAGCCACTCCCAAATTCGTTTTTTAGCTGGATTAGCTTGCAATTCTGGGACTTCACAAAACAATTCGTGACTATCATAAATCAACGGAATACCTTTTAGTTTTGACACTAAATAATTAGGAAGTAAAGTGTCCAAATCATTCGCTAATAAAACATCCGCTTTGTGAAACAACAATACAAAAAATAAACGGATGTTAAAGAATAGGTAAAATTGAGGCCCTTGTTCAAACAGCAATTTCATGCGTATGCAGTCATAATCACGTTTAGGGAGCGGTTGCGATTGTCGTTGTTCTCTGCCAACTAATAGCACATCATAACCTAATTCTTTAAACACTGAACAGGAACGGGCTACGCGCTGGTCGGTTACCAAATCGTTGATGACAGAAACTATGACTTTTTTATTTTTCATACACAGCTTATCCCCCTCTTGGAGGGGGATTTTTAATGAGTTTAGATTATTGGTAGATAAGGCATTTTTTTTGTTTTTTCGATGTATTTACAATTTAAAGCGTCTGCAATATCATATGGGTCTGCTACAAAGGACGTAATTGTAACATAAGTTCTATCATTTAAAATAAACCATATATAAGAGTACTTAGTTGTAGTTGATTCACTTGTAACAATTTGGCATCTAAAAATATCATCCCTCGAAAATGAAATTTCTTTATCTCCTTTACTATACGTCAATTGGTGATTATTTGTATCAATAATCACTTTTGAATTTTTATTTTTAATAATGTATGTTAAGTGTAAAATAAATAATGGCAACCAAAATAAGGATATAATAATGTGAAGAAAAACAGTCAATTTAATATAATCAATGCCAAAATAAATTAGGAACCCAATGGATACGCTAAACCATATAAAAGGCATATATCCCATTATTTTTAAATGATTTGGATGATATGAAAACTCTAAGTTTTTAGATACATTCTTGGGTTCATTTATATCCTTTTCAATTTTTGGTATTTCGGTGGTATCTAATTCCAAATACGTTTCGATAGTTCCATCAAATAAATATTCAATAATTTCTTCAACGTTAAAATTCGACGTTTGAAAATCATTAGATATAAAAAAATCAGAATACTGATTCAATTCTAAATTTTCATATAACAGATAAAAGCCTTTTAAGCTTTTAGTATATATGGATAACTTAATATTATTATTATTAAAAATTATTTTTGGAACAGTTATATTTTCGACTTTATTTTGATAATTGAATACCTCGTCGTCCCATTGAAATTGCTGAAACACATCAATTGCCTCACTTACATCAACAACCCCTTTATTTTCGAATTGATCTGGATAAAAATTTGATAATTGGACTTTACAAGAAAATGTATTCATCATTTTTTGTGTAATTATTTTTAGAACTTCTTCAGCAAATCCATCGCAGCACGATAGGGGTTAATATTCTCATGTTGTAATTGCTGCTCTATCTTTTTAATTTCTCCCTTAACACTTGCCTTCGCATAAAAGCGCTCTATAAGCGCATCATGAATGGTTTGGTGCAACCACTGTTTGGTTTGCTGTATGCGTTTGGTTTCGAAAAAATGATTAATCGTTGTGTGTCGTTTGTATTCATCAATCATATCATACACCGCCTTAATGCCTGTATTTTCAGTACTTGAGCAGGTCAATACTTTTGGAATCCATTCGCTTTCAGTTGGTGGAAATAAATGCAAAGCGCGCGCATACTCGCCTCGTGCTATGTTTGCTTTATCCAAATTAGAACCATCTGCTTTTGTAATCACCATCCCATCAGCCATTTCCATAATGCCACGCTTAATGCCTTGTAATTCATCGCCTGCACCTGCCAACATCAATAATAAAAAGAAATCTGTTAACTGATGAACAGCAGTTTCGCTCTGCCCTACTCCAACGGTTTCCACTATGATATAATCGTAACCGGCAGCTTCACAAATAATAATACTCTCTTTCGTTTTTCGGGCCACACCACCCAAACTGCCCGAGCTGGGTGATGGACGAATAAACGCTTTTGGATGAACCGATAATTGTTCCATCCGTGTTTTATCGCCTAAAATACTGCCTTTGCTGAGTTGACTGCTGGGATCAATAGCTAAAACCGCTAATTTATGCCCACGGTTAATCACTTCTAAACCAAAACTTTCAATAAAGGTACTTTTACCAACACCCGGAACACCTGTAATACCAAGTCGAAACGAATGACCACTTTTATTGATAATCGCATTAATAATTTCCTGCGCAATATCCTGATGTTCTGGTTTGGTAGATTCTACAAGGGTGATAGCCCTACTCACATAGGCAATATTCGATGCTAAAATACCATCCGTAATTTCTTGTATGTTAAAGGGTTTCGACATCTATCGTATGCATTGAGGTTTAAAAGTAGTATAATTTGCTTGTACAAAAAATTTAGTAACGAAAACAAATATAAATAGTAACTGCTTTTTGACGCTTCTCATAAACAAAAAAGAATATCATTTTTCAAGGATGAAGCATAGGACAAGAGCGTGGGGCTGTCAAAAATGCGAGCAGAGAAGAGGTGAAACGAGAATTCAAGGATTTAGCGGAGCGTAAAATCTGTAGAATTCCGTGAGGAGCGGGGCGCATATTTTTGACTTGATTTTTTGTTTCTTTTTCATCTAAGGAAAAAGATAGAAAAAAAGCCCATTATTTATTCAAAAATAAGCCTTGCAATTTCTTTTAAAATCACAATAATTTCATAAATTCGTATCGCAATTTTTAATTCTCTAATTCATTAAATAACCAACTCAACAATTAAACATTATGGCTTTCGACATTGAAATGATTAAAAAGGTTTACGCAAACATGCCTGCTCGTATTGAAGCAGCTCGTAAAG
>JAYVDU010000046.1:0-2010 GCA_043749245.1 Bacteroidota bacterium
CCATCAAACAACTGAAATAAAGCAGCAAATAATAATAAGCGAGAGGTAATTAAAATAATTTCAGTATCAGAACTAAAAATTTGCGGCAATACCGTATTGAATAATATGTATAAAACAGTCATTGTTCCCATCACGTAAATAGCCAATTTATAAGATGTTTTAATGGCTAATTTTAAATTATGTAAATCATCTTGTGCGTAGTAATTACCTACTCTAATCGTAGAAGCGCTACCAATACCACTGGCAAACATATACGTAAAGGCAGCCATGTTTAAAGCGATACCATGCGCATCTAACTGTTCTTTTCCAAACACACCTGCCATTAAACCCGCAATAGCAAAGGCGGTTACTTCAAAGGTAAATTGTAAGGCTGATGCCAACCCATCTTTAAATAGTCCCCAAAAATGAAGGGCATTGATCTTCGCTTCTTTATAATAGATGGCAAAGGAGTTTACGGTTTTGTTATTGAATACAAATATCAAAAACCCAACGCCCATAAATACTCGTGAAATAAAAGTCGCCCAACACGAGCCCATATAGCCCATTTCGGGCAAACCTAATTTACCATAGATCAAACAATAGTTGAGGATGATATTTAATACATTGCCACCCACACTAAAATACATGGCTGCCTTGGTATTGCTTAATCCTTCGGTGTATTGCTTACACACAAAAAATAACGCCACTGGAATGATAGAAAAAATAAGCACATCAAAAAACGGAATGGCCAAGGCTACCACATCCTGCGGTTGCTGCATGTAATTTAATAAGGGCGACGAAAAAAAGAGCGCGACGAATAACAGCACTGCCACTAGCATATTCATCAGCAAACCATTTTTAAATAAGGAGGCTTTTTCTTTTTCATTCCCCTTCACATGGGCGTCGGTAATAGCAGGTGTTAATACATAACTCATCCCAATGCTAAACACCAACAAAATCACAAATAAATTATTCGATAAAATACCTGCCGCTTGTTCTGTTTTACCCAGCTTTCCTAAAAAGATATTATCCACCATACCCGTGATGATATGCCCAATTTGGGTCATGACCAAGGGAATGGAAAGAAACACCGTTTCCTTAAGGTGATTATGTTTACTAACTGTTTTCAAAAGAAACGTAAAGCTACATTATTTTTTTACTGCGCGATGATTCTTTACAATTCTTCGACGTAATTAATAAAATTTGATTTTATACATCAACTCATATATTGGTAATAGTGCAGTGGGTGGGAGCGAACGGTTTAGGGCTGAACAATAAAGGTTTAGTAAACCTTTATTGTTCAGAGCCAGCAAGTGGGAAGTATTTTTATAGCAATTAGCGTGAAGGCTTTTAGAGCGAATAAGGCTGAGTGAAAAAAGTTTTGTAAACTTTTGCAACGAAAGAGCCAGCAGGTGGGCAGGAAAATTTGGCTTTCGCTCTTGTCACGCCAAAGCGTGATTGTTTCTTTTTGATCTAAGCAAAAAGATAGAAAGCAAAAAAATTCACTAAATATTTACTCTAACCATTTTTTGTTAATTTTAGCGCGATATATCACAACATACCTTATGAGTACATTCATCAATACCCTCGCTTTTGCTAAGCAATTAGATTCTCAAGATGCCTTACAAGCTTACCGTCAAAAATTTCATATCCCTCAACACAATGGCTCTGATATGGTTTATTTTACTGGTAACTCCTTAGGACTTCAACCAAAAACCACGAAGGCCTATTTGGATCAGGAATTGTTGGATTGGGCAACCTATGGGGTTGAAGGACATTTTTTAGCGAAGAATCCCTGGGTATCTTACCACGAACTTCTAACAGATAAAACCGCCAAGATCGTTGGTGCTAAGCCATCAGAAGTAGTGATGATGAATCAGTTAACGGTAAATTTACATTTGTTGATGGTTTCTTTTTACAGACCAACCAAACAACGTTATAAAATTTTATGCGAAGAAAAAGCCTTTCCGAGCGATCAATACGCTTTACAATCGCAAGTGAAATTTCATGGCTATAGTCCTGATGATGCCA
>JAYVDU010000047.1:0-6947 GCA_043749245.1 Bacteroidota bacterium
AAAAATAATCCAATATTTCATACTGTTTTTTCCTGGCATGATGCTATCTCAAAGCTTCACTATTAGCGGTTATGTAAAGGATAAATCAAATGGTGAGTCGGCCGTTGGCGCCAACGTATATGTAAAAGAAACGATGCAAGGCACTAATGCCAATGCCTATGGATTTTTTTCTTTAACACTACCAAAAGGTAGATATACTTTTATTTGTAATTCTTTAGGGTATAATACCATTACAGATACTATAGAATTAGTTAAAAATATTACTAAAAATATATCGCTAGAGCCTCAGGGCAAAGAATTAGACGAGGTTGAAGTAAAAGCTGAAAAAACGGATGATAATATTCAAAGCTCTCAAATGAGTTCTGTGCAATTAGATATTATGCAAATTAAAAAACTCCCTGCTTTTATGGGAGAAGTAGACATACTCAAAACCATTCAATTAATTCCTGGCGTTAAATCTGCCGGAGATGGCAATTCTGGTTTTTATGTGAGAGGTGGCGGTCCCGACCAAAATTTAATATTGTTAGATGAAGCTACCATATATAATGCTTCTCATTTAATGGGATTTTTTTCAGTGTTTAATGGCGATGCTATTAAAAATGTAAATCTTATTAAAGGAGGAATGCCCGCTCAATATGGAGGTAGATTGTCATCAGTGCTTGATATATCAATGAAAGAAGGCAACTCTAAAAAAGTGCAAGTAGATGGCGGTATTGGAGTCATTGCTTCTCGCTTAACCATTCAAGGGCCAATCAAAAAAGATAAAGCCTCTTTTATAATTTCAGGCAGAAGAACGTATATTGATATTTTATCTAAACCATTTTTTTCGGCAGGTTCAGCATTTGCAGGCACATCTTATTATTTTTATGATGTTAATGCTAAATTAAACTGGCAAATTAGTTCTAAAGATCGCTTGTATTTGAGTGGCTATTTTGGGCGAGATGTTTTTAAGTTTAAAGATGCTTCCTCTGGATTTGGGGCTGATGTGCTTTGGGGCAATGCTACGGCTTGTTTACGATGGAATCATTTATTTAATTCGAAACTATTTTCAAATGCAACTATCTCTTATACCAATTACGATTTTTCGTTCACCGCATCACAATCTAATTTTGAATTGAAATTAGTATCTGGTATTAAAGATTGGAATGCAAAATATGATTTAACCTATATGCCAAACCCACGCCACACATTTAAAGGAGGGATCAATTATATTTACCACACATTCACTCCAAGTAATGTAAGTGCTAAGCAAGGCGAAAATAATTTTGATTTTGGTAAAGTGGTTAGGCTTTATGCTCATGATGCCGCTATTTATATTTCTGATGATTGGGAAATCACTCAGCGTTTAAAAGTGAATGCTGGTCTACGGTTTGGCTATTTTGCTCAGATAGGACCATTTACCCGTTATGTTAAAAATCAATTCGGAAAAACGTCCGATACCATTGTTTATAGTAGTGGAAAAAAAGTAGCCGATTATAACGGATTAGAACCCCGCTTAAGTTTACGTTATAGCCTTACAAAATCAATGTCGGTTAAAGCCTCCTACACGCGCAATTACCAATATATTCATTTGGCAAGTATCTCATCAGTTAGTTTGCCAACAGATGTGTGGATGCCTTGCACGGATTTGATTAAGCCACAAGTAGCCAATCAATATGTCTTAGGCTTATTCAAAAATTTTAAACACGATATGTTCGAAACATCTGTTGAAGTTTATTACAAAACCATGGCTAATCAAATAGACTACAAAGAAGGCGCACAGCCGCAGGATAATGTATTCGATAATCCTGATAATGCTTTTACATACGGGAAAGGCGAAGCTTATGGTGCTGAATTTTTTGTAAAAAAACGAACTGGTAAATTTACAGGTTGGATAGGTTATACGCTATCATGGACCTGGCGCCAATTTGCAGACATTAATTACGGAAAACGTTATTTAGCTAAATACGACAGAAGGCATGACGCCTCTTTAGTATTAACTTATGATCATAATAAAAAATGGAACTTCGGGTTAATATTTGTTTACGGAACCGGAAACAGAGGAACCTTGCCAAACGGTATGTTTGCTTATAATGGAGATGTGAGTTACGATTATGGCTTACGTAATTCGTATAAATTCCCTGATTATTCCCGTTTAGATTTATCAGCCACATTTACTCCCGACAGAGATAAAAAACTATTAAAAAAACGGGCGCGTTTAGAACGTAAATACGACCGACAAGGTAAAGATAAAACGGCTATTAAATTACCAAAGGCCTGGGCTAAGGATTATCAGGGCAGTTGGACACTCAGTATTTTTAATGTGTATAACAGAGCCAACCCGTATTTAATTTATTTTGATGCCACTGGCGATTTTTTAAAAGGCACTTACACCGTTAAAGCCAAGCAAGTATCCCTGTTTCCGATACTTCCTACGATAACTTGGAATTTTAAATTTTAGGTTTATTTAAAACTGTGTCCTGCCGAAACTCTTATATTCATTATTTATAAGCTTGAATTAATACTTCTGTAGGAATCTTTAAACTATCATGAAGAAGTCGTATCATTTCAAGTGTTAATTTCCTTTTCTTGTTAAGAATTTCACTCGCACGACTCTTAAGTCCGACGATATTAGCTAAATCAGTCTGATTATATCCCATTTGTTCCATACGAAATTTTATAGCTTCAATAGGATCAGGAAAGCCTATAGGAAAGTGCTCATCTTCATATTTTTCAATTAAAATTCCTAATATTTCTAGTTCATCTCCATCGCGTGAGCCTTTCTTTGAGTCAAAAATTAATTCAAGTCTTTCCAAAGCATTTTGGTAGTCTTTTTTTGTTTTGATGGGTTTAATTACCATAGTTTCTAAATTTTAGTTGCATCTATTTTATCATATTCTGCATGTGTTCCAACAAAACGAATCCAAATCATACAATAATCATAATTTATTTTCACTATTAATCGATATGTATTCCCTTTAATATTAAAAACTACTCGATTGTCAACTAAGAAACTCGCACTTGGATATACTTTTTTAATATCCTTTGGATTTCGCCATTCAACAGCACTTGTTTCTTGAAACCAAGATTTTAATTGTTGTTGACTATCAGAATGTTTCTCCCAAAATTCACGCAGTATTTTCTTAGAAATTATCCTCAATTTTTATACTTTTGACAAAGATACGAAAAGTTCCCAAATCGGGAAATCATTTACTGAAATATTTTTCATTGTACTTTTAAGCCATACAGCTCATTTAACAGATTAGCAACAATCGGTGCTGTCCAGTTTTTTCCTCTGGTGCATGGTGAACACAAGGAAGAACTTGGCTTTCGGGATAATCAACCGCTAACCGCCATAAGTGAACTAAACCTAAGCTGATTGGGCTTGCATAAGGTTTAGCTCGATAGTGTAGATCAAAGAAATGTTCGCTTAAAAATAATTCAAATTCTTCATCAGTCCCTCCATATCGTTTTTTGAGTTCATCACGTATTTCGGGAACAAGCACTTTTTGTTCGGCTTGTGAGTTTGGTAAAATCTCGCTCGACTCGCCATAGTAAGTGCATAAAAAAGTATCGGTTGGAACAGGAGAGCGATCTACGTGAAAAGAATAAACATCGGTTGGAAAAAAAGGGAAGGAATCATCTCTCTCATAACACTTGATTAGATTAAGAATTGGAGAAGCGCCATGATTTTTCAATAGCTTCAAGTCATTTAAAATAATTTCGCGTGCAAGCTGACCCTGCTCGCTCAACTGAAGTTCTAAAAGATCCCCATCATCAACTACCACAATATTTTCTTTTGGTTCTAACTTTTTAACAATCTCAAAAAAATCACCTCTTAGTTTACGAGTCCAGCAAATCGCATTAATTTCACCGCGAAAAGGCGTGGAAACAAGGTCTTGAAAATTTGTAACGCAGTGAATTTGATTCATAGTATGAGATAACTCTTTCTGCCCCTGTTGATGTTATCATCAGCATGGATATTATTCCGTCCAAAAATTATTGCATTATTTAACTCTATAGAATTATTTACATGATTTAATTTTTGAATTCTTTAAATATAATCAAATTTATTGTTGGTGATAACACCAACAAAGGCGAATTTTTTTTGGTAATTAGAGTCTGCTCAGTAACTAAAAAATCGAGTAATATCAATACTTTTAAGGAGTTTTCTGTAAATCATCTACAAGGTAAGTAGTTACAAAACGTTAGTAAAACCGTTATATTACTCTGCATTAAAATTATATTTACTAAGCTTGCCGAAGTATGGTTACTGAGCCTGCCGAAGTACTGCATACGTTGGTAAAAGTGCGGTAGGCTTTGCTAAATCGGTGTGAAGTCCTAGTTTTTCCGGCGCAGCTGAAGCGTTGTATGTACAAGGAATTGCGAAGCACTCATTTGCGCCAAATTAAAAAACAATAAAAACGTTAATAAACACGGATTTGGCGATTTAGCTTGTCACTATTTGGCGTGATTGCTTCTTTTTGATCAAGCAAAAAGAAGGTTAAAAAGATGACTGAGTTTATGGGGAAGCCTTAAGTAATTTGCCCATTTCCAGAGTTATCATTTTAGCAAGATTCTTCTTTTTTTCTCTTAACAGACCAGTTACTTTGTGCAAGATTTCTGCTCTTTTTTTGTAGTCCGTTTTTTCATTTTTCAAATGTAGCAGCAGACTGTGCAATAGCTTTATCTAAAGCTTTCTCCGTCACTTTCAAATGTTTTAACCATTTTATTGGCAACCGGATTGGTATTTTTAATTGTCGTAATTTTATTATTTAAAGGTGATTTTTATAAGACTTAATCATGTTTGGGTGCTTTATCTGCTTCTATGCACCAGAGTAATTCTTTTATAAAAACTGCTGCAAGTTTGTCCGAGTTAGCTTTATCCAATGGCTTTCCATTTTCATCATACGCTTTATCCACTGTAGGAACAGAAAACATAGCGGGGATGGTCCAGGCCATCATCTTCCAAAGTGTAAATTGAAGTGCTACCATGCACTGTTGACCGCCAAACTGACCTCCCGAAACGGTTGCTATACCAATGGGTTTGTGTTTCCATTCTTCTAACAGCAGGTCAATTGCATTTTTTAAACTGGCAGGATAACCTCCGTTGTATTCGGGTGTAACTATGATAATTCCATCAGATGATTTAATCTTATCTGCAAATTCCAGAATATTTTTAGCTGGATTATTCATTAATTTTAAAGTGCTTTCAAAAATGGGAAAGTTGTATTCCTTTAAGTCAATGATCTCTGTAGTAGCCAGCTTATTTTCAATTAGATAATTTTGAAAATAAAGTGAAACATTGTGGCTTTTTCGCCCTTCTCTAACGCTAGAGGAAATAATTGAAATGTGTCTCATATTTATTGTTTTTTGAAAATCCTGTCTATTTCCTTTGAAAGTTTTAAGTCTTTTTCTGTGATGCTGTCTTTGGCATCATGTGTAAATAGTGCAATATCTACTTTGTTGTACACATTACTCCAATTTGGATGATGACTCATTTTTTCAGCTGCAAAAGCTACCTCGGTCATAAAAGTAAAAGCTTCTACAAAGGTTTTGAACTCGAAACTGCGTTTTAATTGGTTGTTTTCTTCTTTCCACATGATGGCTTATTTTTTAAAATTTTTTGTTTCACGCTTTGCAATGGCAATAGCTTGTTTTCGTTATGTTATAATTGTGTCGGATTTTCCGGCAGTTAGCGCTCCTACTTTAAGTTCAAGCATTATTTTTAATTCCTTTTTTCGAATAATATTTATTTTTCCTATATTCATTTTATCTGTAAGAAAAAGCGTAAAAAATTCTTATGCCTATTCTTATACATTAGGGTTTTATCAATCAATCATTATTTTTATGTTGATTATACTATTCCTATTTCTTAGAGCTCTTGCCAGATGATTTCATTTCTGGTTTTAAAATAATTTTCGTCCATCCTTTATCACGCTTGTCAAAATGTTTGTAAGCGTCTGGCGCATCATCTAAAGAAAGCTGATGTGAAACAATTTGTGAAGGAATGGCTTTACCTGCCGAAATAAGCGCGGATAGCTGTCGATTGTATGATTTTACATTGGCTTGTCCGGTTGCAATAGATTGTCCTTTCATCCAGAAATTTCCAAAATCAAAGTCCATGTGACCTTCTTGTTGTAATGGTTCTTTTGATTTAGGATCTTTAGGAACAAATACACCAACCACACCAATGCAACCCGTAGCTTTTACTGACATAACTAATTCATTCATGGTAATGTTGGAGTGTTCTGTCCCGTGCTTATCGCAACATTGATATCCCACACATTCACAGCCTTTATCGGCTCCCAGTCCATTTGTTAATTCAAGTACCTGATCTACTGCAGGCGCTTTGGAAAAATCAATAGGAATTGCTCCCATTTTCTCTGCTAGTGCTAATCTGTCTTTATGATTGTCAACAACCATAATTTTTGATGCTCCTTTAATACTTGCTGAAAGTGCAGCCATCAAACCAACCGGACCTGCACCATAAATAACTACTGAATCTCCAGGCATAACTCTGGCCAGTTCTGTTGCATGGTATCCCGTGGGGAAAATATCAGACAGCATTACGTAATCGTTTTCTTTTTCAACAGCATCTTCAGGAAGTTTTAAGCAATTAAAATCACCATAAGGCACTCTTAAATATTCTGCTTGTCCACCACTGTAAGGTCCCATTCCTGCAAAGCCATAAGCTGCACCAGCAAATCCTGGATTCATAGTAAGACAATATCCGGTGTAACCGCTTTCACAATTTTTGCAATGTCCGCATCCAATATTAAATGGCATACAAACGATGTCGCCTACTTTAATTTGCTTTACTGCTTTTCCTATCTCAACAACCTTACCCATATTTTCATGACCAAGTATATTTCCTTTTTTCATGTCTGTTCGACCTTCGTACATGTGTAAGTCGGATCCACAAATATTTGCTGAAGTTATTTTTACAAGCACATCTGTTGGCATTT
>JAYVDU010000048.1:0-2008 GCA_043749245.1 Bacteroidota bacterium
GGAAGTTGAGCTATAAGATGCAATGATTTCTGCCAACTCTTGAGCTCTTATTAATAATTGATTTAATGGAACAACTTCGTTTACCAAACCACTATTTAAAGCCTCTTCGGCAGATATGCGTTTACCTAATAATAAATATTCAAGTGCTTTATTTTTTCCTAAATATTGTAAAACACGTTGAGTTCCTCCATAGCCAGGCATAATACCTAATTTTATTTCAGGTTGGCCAAAATAAGCATTTTCACTTGCTATTCTTAAATGGCAAGCCATAGCCACTTCGCAACCTCCACCCAAAGCATAACCGTTAATTGCCGCTATAATTGGTTTATTAAAATTTTCGATTGAATTAATAAACAAATGCCCATTTCTGGAAAAGACCTCTCCTTCATTCGATTTCAGAGCCTTGAATTCATTTATATCAGCACCCGATATAAACGCTTTATCTCCAGCGCCCGTAATAATAATACATTTTACAGCTTCATCGCTTTCAACTTTAGTTAATGCATCACTAATATCTTCCATACATTGTAAACTCAATGTATTATAACTTTCGGTTCTATTAATTGTAATTAACAAAACCTGATTGCTTATTGATGTGAAAATATTTTTATAAATCATTCTACCAATTTTTTAAAACTATCTATTTTAGTAACCCAACGTTTTTGATCCCATTTACCAATAGCATATTTAACAGCCCCAAGTAACCAATAACTTTCAATGTTACAACGATATATCAATAACTTATTTTTATCATTAAGATTAGACGCTGGATAGGTTGAAAAAAAATAGTCGTAATTTTTTTTCACTAAATCCATTGAAATTTTATTAATACTTAAGGATGATTCGTTGATACTACAAAACGAATTTACCGATTCTAATTGAATTTCTTTCTCAATACTATTTTTACTTTCAATAATTTCTAATTGAATTTTCTCAACACTATCCGTATTTACTAATGTATGCGTTTTGGTATGAGACCCAATATGATGCCCATTATTAGCTAGTTTCTTAAGTTCAATCCAGCTAATGGCTTTAAAATCTTTGTCACAATTATATAATATTGGATTAATCGTAGGCCTGATATGAGTAATAAAATATTCTTTTTGCAATTCAACTTTTGTATTAATAAAATCAGGAACTACAAAAAAATAAGCCTTTAAGTTATATTTATTTAATACGTCTGCGGCAACTAAATTATTTAACACGCCATCATCAAAAGTCAATAACAGAAAGGGTTTAGAGGATTTAGTAATAGTATTATTATAAAATGAATCTAAATCAGATGGTGCAATTAACGTAAACTTTTTTTGAAAAAACTGTAATTGTTTCTCAAAATTAGAACTAAATTTTAGCGGTGTTCCATGGTAGTTAATAACTACTAATTCCCCAGTGGGATTGGGATTTCCGAATAACCATTCAATAGTGCCTATAATAGCTTTAATTAGATGATTTACAGTATGTATTGATGGCCTAATCTTCATATTACCAAGTATCTATATTCGACCTGTAAATAAGCCAATTATCTGCATTTATCAATTCTTTCAAATTAATAAATGGTTTAACCATAAAAAAAATAGATTTATTTGTTCGCTTAAAAGATGTTTTTAGTAAACTATTTATCAATAGTGAGTCAGCATTTTCATTTAATGCAACAGATAGTATACTTAAAAATGATACTTCGCGAGTTTTTTTAATAAGCTTGTTGATACCATTTACCAAAAAAATCATATCGTTATTACAATTCGTTTTTACATCTCCAATTTGTAATTCTTTTATTATTCGCTTTCTTATAACTAATTTCATTTGAAATTGAATTATTTTTTCATTTTCAATATATGTAAAATAAACATAGTTAGTTGCTCCTGAATAATCAGCTCTCCATTGTATAAATTCATTAGAATTAGATAATCGAATATAATCTGGTTTTTCTAAATTGTGTATTAACTTATCATTAAAAACCCGCTTCAATTTATCAATGTTTACTGGCATTAACACTGAAAACGGATTT